>DASUFV010000288.1:0-2696 GCA_036274415.1 Actinomycetes bacterium | reverse complement strand
CCCCACTCTGGGTTGTCGAGGCGGGTGAGGATCCGACTGCGGATTGCTCGTCCTCAGTTGGCGCTGGTGGTGGCCAGCGGGGTATCGAGCAGCACCGCGTCGGGGATCGTCTCCGGCACCTGCAGGCGGCCCCTCCTGCGCGTCTCCCACAGGAAGGCGATGCCCATCACCGTGCAGACCACGCCGAGGCCGGCGAGCAATGCGGCGACGCCGAGTGCCAACTGCAGCGTGCTGTGGGTTGCGGCGCCGACACCGAGCTCTGCGACGAGTGCGTGCGCCGTACCGCTCCACGCCATGTCACGTGCCTTGGCCTGCACCGGGTCGGAGCGGTCGAAGCCGGTCCAGTAGCGACCGTCGACGTTGAACTCGCAGGTGACACCTTCTGCCGGGAACGGATCGGGCACGTTGAGCGTCTCGTCGTTGCAGAGGTACGTGGTGGCCAGCGTGCCGTCGTCGCCGGTGAGATCGTTCGCCGTCAGCACGACGTTCTGCGTGCCATGCAGCGTGTGATAGGCGATCGTGGCCATCTGGTACATGTACTCACTCGCGCTGTTCACGAGTGGGTCGTTCGGGTCGAGGTCGGATTCGACGACCGGGAAGTTCCAGTCGTCCTCGAGGAGGGATCTGATCGCTTGGGCACCCTCGACCGTGCCGCGATCGACGAGCTCGCCCTGCTCGTTGTACGTCAGCTGAACGTCCTGGGCGGCGCTGAACGACTGGAGCGAGTCATAGCCGCCTTGCACCTTGCTGTAGGCGACGCCGGCCCCGACGAAGTATCCGATGCCCACGACAATCAAGAAGATTCCGAGTAGGCCGAGTGGTTTCTTGAACATGACAACTCCCCGCTGGTTGGAGGTCGAGCGACTCTGCGGCGCTCGTGAACGGCTGGTTCGTATCGATCGTGCCCAACGCAGTGCTGCCAGATCAGGGCACAACGTCCCGTCGTGCCGGACCGAAATGCGTCCATTTGTGTGCGCGTATGAGGGACCGTCTGCTGTCCCGAGTTGGGTCCTTTGCCTCTCTGCCGTGGGCTCAGGGAAGTGGTTGAGTTGGACCGTGCTCGACGACGAACCGATCACTGGGGGAAGGGGACCGTGGTTCTGGCTTCGTCCACAGCGCGCAGCAGCGGTTTCGGTCGCGCTCTTCGCCGTCATCTCGGCGCTCCAATGGTCGATCGCCGGAGTGACCGATTCGGTGTGCATGCTCTACGTGCTGCCGGTTGCCCTGCTCGCGATCAGCTTCGGAGTGCGGGTGGGCGTCGGTGCGGGCGTGATCGCTGTGCTCCTGTTCGCGGCGTGGTTGCTCGCCACCGGTGAATCCTTGAGCGCCCTCGGGTGGCTGAGTCGGGTCACCCCGCTGCTGCTGATCGGCGCTCTCGTCGGGATCGCGACCGAGCGGATACGTGAGGCGGACCGAGTCGAACGCGAGGCAATCGAGGTGGCGGTTCTCCAACGGGAGGCGGCCGAGATCAACGACACCGTCGTGCAGGAGCTGGCGGTGGCGAAGTGGCTGCTGGAGTCGGGGCACGTGGACCAGGGGATCGAGCTCCTGGAGACCACGATGGTGACGACCCAGCAGCTGGTCACGCGGTCGCTCGGATCGAAGAGTGTCCTTCCCGGCGACCTGCGTCGTGTGCGAAGTCACTGACCGCGAGGGCGGCAAGCACACGACCGTTCGAGCACCCGATCAGGATTGAGCTTTGATGACCGGGTGCTCGTCGGGAAAGGCGGGGGAGTGCTGTTTCGCGACCGATGCGCGGTCGGCCAGCTCTGCGAGCTGATCGGCGGTGAAGGAATGGCGCATGCGCGCGAACACCGTTTCCTCCTCGCGACGGAAGTGCTCCTTGACCTCGAGCACGAACGCGCTCGCGCGCTTGGTGAAGCTGTAGCCGTCAGGGGCGAGCGTTCGCATCTCCGCCAGCAGCTCGTTCATCTCCTCGTGCTCGCCGATGCGACGATCGAGGACGTCGTCGGCCGGGTTGGCGAGCGACGCGCGGAAGGCAGGAAAGACGACCTCGTGCTCTGCGGTCTCGTGGGCGGCCAGCTGTTCGACGATCTGGAGGAACAGATGACGCGTCTCGACCGGATTGTCCGTTGCGTCGAGTCGGTCGACGAGCTCCTCGATCGACCGGTGGTCACGGAGCAGTAGCTCGATTGCGTCGATGTGAGAGGTCATCGCTCCTCCTTCGTCGCTCGCATCGTTCCGCAGAACGTCGCCGGCAAACAGTGCCAAAGGTCCGTACGCGACGCACGCCCCATCGGGTCCAAAGGCCCGGGACACAGTCGCCGGCCGTCAATACCATCGAGTCGACGAGCGTCGAGTTGAAGGGAGCGAGTCGGGTGGACGGGCACGAGGTGATGTCGAACCGGGTCATGTCGCTGGATGTCCACGAGCTCGTCGTCAGTGCGCCACTGGTCGCTGCCAGCCGTCAACCCGGTCAGTTCGTCATCGTCCGGCTCGGTCCCGGCGCCGAGCGGATCCCGCTCACGATCGCCGACGCCGACCCGCTCGCGGGAACAATCGTGCTGGTCGTGCAAGCAGTTGGCAAGAGCACCTCCGACCTGGTCGCGCTCGCCGCCGGCAGTCGGATCCACGACGTGGTCGGCCCGCTCGGACGTCCGAGTGACCTGGTCGCAGGCGGCACCGCCGTGTGCGTCGCTGGTGGTGTGGGTGCCGCAGTCCTGTTCCCGATCGCT
>DASUFV010000287.1:0-2501 GCA_036274415.1 Actinomycetes bacterium | reverse complement strand
GGACCAGCTGACAGTGCCGGCAACCGCGGCGCTCGTGGGTCAGCGTGTGCAACACCAGGTGGTCGCACTCGTGTTCGACGTCAGCGGCAACCTCAGCGCCGTCACCAGCACCAACGCGTTGTCGCTGACGATCGGTTCGTTCTGACCGGCCCGCTGGACGCAGCCGGCATCACAGGCCCAGGCGAACGCGCACACCATTGCTGAGTCCGAGCCCCAGCGGATGTGCGG
Organism: Actinomycetes bacterium; assembly: GCA_036274415.1. Taxonomy (GTDB): domain Bacteria; phylum Actinomycetota; class Actinomycetes; order JAHEKZ01; family JAHEKZ01; genus JAHEKZ01. Next base: position 2,273 of record DASUFV010000287.1, on the reverse strand, counting down.
TCACTGCCTGGCAGAAGAGCTCGAGGCCGATCAGGGTCGGGACAGGCGGAACCGCCAGTTCGAACGACGCCCAGCCGTTAGCATCCGAGCCGCCCGGCACCGTGAGCACGACTGCGTCAACGTAGATCGTGCAACCGGGCACCCATGTCGTCGCGGCCTTCTGCAGGCCCGCGAACAGCCACGTCGGCGCATTCGTCGCGTGACAGGCGACGTCGGCGCGCGGCTCGCTGCCCAGGCGCGGACGATGGTTGAACGACATCGTCGTCGGCAGCGAGGGGCCGCAGCCCGTGCCGTAGTTCTCGGCCGCGGCGTACTCGTCCGTCGCGTAGTAGATGGAGAACGCGGGTCCCACGTTCAGAAGGCGGCTGCGGCCCCGGTCGCTGAGCAGATCACCGAAATCACCTGCGTGTGACCGCAGCTGCCACGCACTGTTGCGATACACATGCGTCGCGCCGACCGTGAGAGCTTGCTCGCGTGGATCGTACGCGAAGCGACCTGGCGGGGGCGCATTCACGAACACCCAATCCCCGTTCTGCAGCTCCCACATGCTGGTCGCGTGTACCGACGTCGAGACCACGGTCAGAACGTCGAGCGCGAGCACGCCTCGAGCATCGTCGTAGGCGATCTGTGGGTCTCCGGTGACAGGGTGGGTCGCGGTCGGAACGGGCGACCAGTGTGCTCCGTCCCACTCCCAGGTGTCGGTGAACACAGTGTAGCCCTGATAGCCGCCGTACAGCACGACTGTGTGTCTTTGCGGATCGTAGGCCATCGCCGCCTTGTGGCGCGCGGACGGTGCGACGGCCGTGACGTGCTGGCTCCACATCGCACCGTCCCAGGTCCACGTGTCGTTGCTGCTGCTGCCCCCGAACAGGACGGCCTGCTGACGCTGCGCATCCCACGTCATCGCGACGTCATCGCGTGGTGGCGGTGACGGGCCGCCGGCGACCTGCGTCCACTCGGTGCCGAAAACCCACGTGTCGCCGAACACGGTCCAGATCGGCGTCGTTCCCGCGTAGCCCTCGAACCTCGAGCCGCCGAACATCACGATCCGGTGGTTGACGTCGTCGACCGCCCAACCGTTGGCGTAGCGGTAGGCAGGCACGTCGCGGGTCAGTCGCACGACCCAGGCGTTTCCCGTCCATTCGACGAGGTAGTGTCTGGCGGACACAGCGCCGTCGGTGCCATGCAGGAACAGGCTGCCCCCGCTCGCGACGAGCTGGGCTTCGTGTAGCGCAGGCACTGGTGGCGCAAGGCCTGGCGTCCATGTCGCGCCATCCCAGAGCCACACGTCCCCGAGCACGCCCATGCCATCTCCGTACAGCATCGTGCGGTCGGTATGTGGATCGAGCGCCATCGTGTGCCCGTGGCGCGGTGACGGTGCCGTCGGCGGCAACGCCTTCGCCCATGCCGTCCCGTTCCAGAGCCAGGTGTCGCCGTAGTTCGTCGAGAAGCGCCGGCCCCCGAACAGCACGACGCCGGCGCCGTTGGGCGCCGTGGCCATGGCCGAGTGCTCGCGCACTGAGGGGCCCAGAGGGTTCGTTGTATACCACAGATTCACTTGCTGCCAGGTCGAGCCCACGAGCCGCCACGTGCCCGCTCCAATCTCTGTGTTGAAGACGTAGCTCTGCGAGTAGGCCAGCACGCTCTGTGACATCGGGTCGAACGCGAGGATCGGTGTGCCGCCAATCGCGCCGCCGAGCGTCGTCGTCGGCTGGGTCCAGGCTGCGCCGTCGAAGATGTGCGTGCTCGCATAGGGTGTGGCCGCATAGGCGTCGACCGTGAGAGCGACCACTCGTTGAGCTCCCGGGTCGTAGACGGCCGCGCGAGCTCCGTCGAGGTGGTACCCGGAGCCGGTGTTGGCCTCGAACCGGTCGCCGGTCCACTCGACCAGGTGCCAGAGGAAGGTGTCGTCGATGACGCGCAACGGCAGCGGCGAGCCGGCGACGACAGTGCCTGTCATGGTCACCCCCGACACGTCCACCCAGCGCGGTGCGGTCTGGCTGCGCGCAGTGGCGATGGACAACAGCAGGACGAGCGCGGCGTGTTTCGTACCCATGGCGACCTCCGTCGCACCAGTCTAACCAATGGCGCGTGACCGGCTCAGGCCTTCTCGGGCTCGGTCCCCGCACCCGACTCGCGCGCCAGGAACACGGTCTGCGTCGGATAGGCGAAGTCGACGCCCATCTCCTGGAAGCGGCGGCCGATCGCGAGGTTGATCGCCTGCTGCGTGTCCATGTAGACGCCGTAGTCGGCATCGAGCACCCAGTAGACCG
>DASUFV010000286.1:0-6303 GCA_036274415.1 Actinomycetes bacterium | reverse complement strand
CTACACTCACTGGGCGACATATCGGGAGCTCTTTCACTACAAGTGGAAGAGACCCTGGTACTGAGCGGGTTACGTCTTAGCCGGAAGGATCCAGTAATGCCTGCGGAAGTCTGGATTTTCGTCAGCATGATCGCGTTGCTGGTTTCTCTGCCGCTAGTCGCCTTCGTAGTGCTTGCGTCTGACGCGCAAATCTCGGGAAGTCGTTGGCCATGGGTCCTGCTGATCCTTATCACCGGACCGGTAGGCGCGGCCGTCTATCTGGCTCTCAAGATTGCCCGATCGGCTCGCGATGCCTCAATGAAAGACTGAGGTGCGATGCGTATTCGGTGACGAACTCTCGGTTCAGCTCCGGCGTGGCATCGCGCTCTTGCTCACCGGGACGATCCTGGCTTGATGGCCACAGCATGTCCCGCGCAGCGGGCCCCTTATTGTCGAGTGGAGCCTCTTTGGCTCGGTGTGCATTCGGATGCGGATGTGCCTGCTCCCTGCAACGGCCAACATCGCTTAACGGTGGATGGGTCGACCCAGAGTGCAAGTCGGCCTGCATCCGAGGGGCACTTGACGGCTCCTGGCCTCCCGTCCGCGGGTATCGGGTGGTCCCATGGAGATCTCCAAGCCGGTGAGATCCCAGTGGGCGATTTGGGCGGCCGCGAGTGCGCAGCGGGATGCGGCAGTCACCCACGACCTATCGCCATCGGCCAATGGCCGCGACGAGGCCTTGTACACGGAACCCGGTCAGCTCGGTCCCTGCACGGACTTCGAGCTGGGCATGCTCAGCGGTAAGTTGTCGGCTCTGCGGTGGTGCTTGGAGCGGCGTGGGACTTCCTAGACACCTGATCCTCACTGACAGCAACAGCGGCGGCGGCGAAGAGCCTGGATGGTTGGAGCCATCACGGCTCTGTTCCCTCAGATCGCGTTTCATTCTCGACGCCGACCGTCAGATTCACCGGACGCTTGGTCGGAAGTCCCCGAGCTGGCGCCGCCGAGAGTGTCCGTTTGTAGGCGACGTGCGTCACGGTGGGCGGTGTGACGGACGTCCGTTCTGGCTTGCCCTGAGAGCGCTAACGGCTCGTTCACAGCTGGACGTCGTGCAGTGCCTCGATCCCTCGCCGACTGTTGGATTCGACACGTCACCGAAAAGTCATCGGAAACGGTGGGCAACGGTTCCATGACGTTCCGATAGAGTTGACTCCGTCCGATGGGGAACCTCCTCAACAACCCGAGGTTTCCCAGAGAGACCCGAAGTTTGTCGTAGTCCGGGACAGGCCTCCGATCTTGTCCAGAGGTCGCAGGTTCAAATCCTGCCCCCGCTACTGTGTGAAGTCCCGGGACATGCTTATCGGATGTCCCGGGACTTCCTTATTTTTTGGGGTAGCGGTAGCCCTTCTTCATGCCGCCTTGGCGTGGGGTTCCTTTCTTGGGTCCGGGTTTGAGTCCTCGGGGCTGGTAGTCACGGTCGGGGTTGATGGTCAGTTCCCGGAGGATCTCGCCGGTGTGGCGGTCGATGACGATGACGTCGAGATCGTGGATCAGCATGCGGACGTTCTTGCCAGTCACATAGCGCCGCCGAGGCGGTTCAAGCGGGCGCTCGGGGATCTACCCGTGTGCATGCCACACACCTGTCGAGGGTGGAGCTTCACTGCTCAGCTTCTGCTACTTGACAGGCTCTGACCATCCGATCGACCCACGCGAACTGGCGCTGCCTGAGGCGTCCTGTGCTCAGCGGATGACCTCGTCCCTCTGTCCTGACCGCTGGCTAACTGCCAAGACCCCTTTCGATTTGATCTTGACCCCAGTCATCGTGACATTGCAGACTCCCTCAGCATGTGGCGATCAGCGACCCTGGGTATTCCAGGCGTCGGTATCGGGCTTGATTTCGCCTTCCCGGCGGCTGGGGGACTGTCTGCGAGCGATACCGCTGAAAGCGACGCAGATCTGACCTTCCGCCTGCTTGAGGCGAGCGACGGGGAGCCGCTGACTTTCGATCAAGACGAAGCCATCCAGCTCGGTTATCAGCACGTCTTGGTCAAGGATGACCTGCCGGTTTGCCCCGACCCCCAAAACTTCGAGGGGTACGCATCGTCCGAAGAACTGGCCGCGGCGGTGAAGGCCGCGGACACGGGACATCTCGACTTACAAGCGTTGCGGTGAAGGGTCGATGAGTCACTTCTCCGCCGTATCGGCAGGTGGGTCATGCTGAGACGGTGCGCGGCTTTGGCGCTCCCGTTGTTGGGACTATTCCCGATTGGAATGGCCACTGCCGTCCAGGATTCCTCCACATGCACGATCACCGGGACAAAGGGCAACGATGTCCTCAGGGGAACCGGTCAAGCTGACGTCATTTGCGCCCGGGGCGGAGACGACCTTCTGTTGGGTCGAGGAGGAGATGATCGGCTGCTCGGCGGAGCGGGTAACGATCACCTTCGCGGCGGTGGCGGAGCGGAGGTCGCCTCAGGCGCCGGCGGATGGGATGTCATTAGGGGTGCCGCTGGGGGTGACGCATGGCTGGCGGGTGGCCGAGGCAAGGATCTGCTCCTAGGGGGCTCTGGAAAAGACAGCTGCCTGATTTCAGTAGACGGTGTCAGGGGCAATGACGTTATTCGCGGCGGAAAGGGTGCCGATGGAGCCGCATTTGACCGCCGGGATCACGTGAAATCCGCTGCGGAGGACGCGGGTTGCGGGCCAGTCGGCACTCCGCCTCGTAGCCCCTGAACTTGCAGCCCAAGCCAACGACAAGACGAGGTCTTGGCGAAGTCTGCGGCCTAACTCACGAACCGAACGACGCTGGCGGGCATCCGTGAGTCTGGGGAATCTTCCCCGCGACGGCGCGGGAAAGATTCCCCACATGAGTTGCCTGGTAGGTGTCGCGTGTAGTGTGCTCGCCTCGATCGTGGTGATGTCGCCCTGGCGGGTTGCTCCAGTCCGACCCGTCGATGTTGGCGGGTCCGTCTCCGTAAGCAGTCGGTCGGGTGGGATCAGGCGAAGCTGGTCATCGGTCGTGGCGGCGTTGACCGAGAAGTGGCAGCCCGGATGCGCCGCTCGACCCATCTCCGCCGCGGATCCGTTGATCCAATGGAGGTTCACGCCAGGGTGAGGGCGGGTGGCAACCAGGTCGAGTAACGGCCCCGGTGCGGCCGGCGCTGTGCATGCTGATGAAAATCGGCTCCGCCGGCTCGGCCAGAGCCGGTAGCCTCGACGCACGGCCACCGGCGCTCACGGCAATGACGCGCTGTCGGGCATCGACAACGTCACCGGCTCCGCTTTCGACGATGTGCTCGCCGGCAATGCCAGCGCAAACGTGTTCGTCGGGGGAGGCGGTACGGATCTCGTCGACTTCACCAACGCAACGGGCGGAGTGACCGCCAACCTGACCACGGGGACTGTCAAAGGGGCTGGGAGCGACACGCTGGCGGGCGTCGAGCAGCTGAGGGGTTCCGCGCGAGGGGACACGTTCGTAGGTGACGCCGGCGGGAACCGCCTCGATGGGCGGGGCGGCAACGACGAGCTGCGGGGTGGCGATGGAAACGACGACCTCATCGGAGGTCGCAAAAGTGACTTCTGTGGAGGTGGCCCCGGGACCGACACAGCCGCGTCCTGCGAGACCGTTCAGGGTGTGCCTTAGCTACCGCTCTTCGAAGACTCAGTGGGAGATACGAGCTCTTGCCGATTCCTTGGCTTCGGTCACGGTCAACGCCCGCCCAGCTTTCTGGAGGCCGGTTACCGGCATGTTCTGGTAGATGGCCTCGTAGTTGCCAGCCTTCACCAGGAACGTTTCGTGCCAGATCCCAGCGCCGTTGCGAGCATCCGCCGCCAGCCGGTTCCATGCACGCCAGACGGGCTGATGTCGAGCGTCAGGGTTGCGGGCGTAGTTCTCGAGGGCATCGAAGGAGCGCCAGTACTGCACGATCACTCCCGCACCAGGCTCACCATGCCGGGTGTACCCAAGCAGCCCCTTTGACGGGTCCGCCTCGAGCTCGTCCAGCATCTCGCTCATGGCGTAGAGCAGTTCGCTGGCCTCAGTAGATACCTCTGGGTCGTGATCCAGGGCTCCGATCAGAAAGACGACGAAGTCACCTTCGACCTCGGCGGTCCACCGACCCGGCTGGGGCTCCATGGTCTGGGAGCGTTCCAGCCGACGTAGCCGTTGTCCATGGCGTGATCGGTCGGTTCGGAAATTGAAGGAGGCCCTCGCTCAACGCGAGGACCTCCTTCACTTTGGTTTGCGATCGTGCTGGTCTACGCAGGCGGTGCGAAGAACTCCAGCGCAATCCCGTCGGGATCGCGGAACGAAAGACCCGAGCCGTAGTGCGCATCGACGACACCCCCGTGAGAGATGCCCAGCTGGTCGAGTCGAGCAGCCCAGTCCAGCAACTCGTTTCGATCGCGGCAGCCGAACGAAACGTGGTCAAGACCGGTCTGCAGTTCGCTGAACTTGTCGCCGGTCCCGCGGGGATGGGTGTGTAGGCCGAACAGCTGGCCACCACCGATGGCGTAGACGGTGTGGTGAAAGCCACCAGTCTCCTCGTCCTCGTCAAGGACGGGCTCGGCGTCGAAGAGGGCGTTGTACCACTTCGTGCTTCGCTCGAGATCGGTCACAGTTACGGCGACATGGGCGAGTGCGGGAAAGCTGGACACGGTGAAGACCTCCTGGTCGTGAGGGAAGGCCCCTCGATTTACGGCCGGGATCGACCGCTTCATCGAGGGTCGGGTCTACGGGGGAACCGGACATCGGGAGCTGTTCCCTATGTATGCGGACGGCTCTGTCGAGATTCCCTATCCCTGTTAGCGCGCCCAGATGGCGTAGGGCGCTGGTTACCCTGCCGTTGTGGAGCTGGTCGAGCGCGATTCAGAGCTCGCCGCCTTGACAGCTGCTTGGACGAGGGCTCGCAAGGGCGACGGTGGCTTCGTCGTGGTCACCGGAGAATCAGGTGGCGGCAAGACCGCCGTGGTCGAGCAGTTTGCTCAGGGACTGGCTGGTCAGGTTCCTGTTCTTTGGGGAGCCTGCGACCCACTCACGACACCGAGGCCAATGGGGCCACTGCTGGACGTCCGCAACGATCTGGGTGAGGCAGCCCGCAGCACGCTTGAAGGTTCGGGCCAGGGGCATGACATATACACCGCTGTATACGACCGGCTACTCGAAGCGCCTTGCGTTTTGGTGGTCGAAGACCTGCACTGGTCCGACCAGGGAACGATCGAACTATTGAGGTTCTTGCTGCGACGCATCGGCCAGACTCGATCCCTCGTCGTGGGAACGATTCGCACCGACGACGTGCCGCTCGCGGATCCGAGGCGTGCCTTCATGGGCGACGTGGCGCGGTCGCCTAGCGCTGTGACCGTTGAGCTCGCGCCCCTCAGTAAGGAGGCCTTGCGCGAGATGCTGGGCGACCGCGCGTCCGAAGCCGATCAGCTTTACGCGTTGACGGGTGGAAACCCGTTCTTCGTCACCGAGATGCTCACGCACCAAGGACCGACGATCCCGGTTTCGGTGCGTGACGCGATTCTGGCTCGCACGGTCGATCTTGGAAATTCGGCGCGAGATCTGCTCGAGCTCTTGGTGTGCGCCGCTGAAGCAATTCCCGATCGATTGCTTCCTGATCTGGGCATCGATGTCGACGCACTTCGTGCTCTGAGCCAGGCGGGACTCATCCAGCGAAGCCCAACGGGAGTGGCCTTCCGGCACGACATCTGCCGTCAAGCGATCGCGTCCACGATTCCTCCTGGCGGCGAGGCGGCGTTGCATCAACGATTGTTGACCGCTCTCGAATCAGCCGGGTCGGTCGAGCCTGCGGTCCTCGTACAACACGCGGTGGCGGTCGGCGACAGTGAGCGAGTACTGACATACGCGACATCGGCGGCACGAGAGGCATCACGAACCGGTGCCCATTCGCAGTCAGCCGAGTTCTACGCGCTTGCGCTGCGGGTCGGGCGTCCACGTGACGAAGGCCAACGTGCAGAACTCTTGGCATGCCTTGCGATGGAGGAGTACCTCATCGACCGGCTGGACGAGGCGATCGCTGCGTGCGCCGAGGCCGTCGATCTGCGCACCAAACAAGCTGACCTCGTCAACCTCAGCCGCGACCATCAAGCACTGTCTATCTACAAGTGGTACGACGCCGATCGCGCGGCAGCCGATTGGCACGCGGATATGGCTGTGTCGGTCCTGGCCGACACCCACGAGCCAGCGACTGTCGGTCTGGCGTTTGCCCTGCAGGCTTATCTCGCCGTCCAACGCTCCGATCTTCCAGGGGCGCTGGCGCTTCTTGAGCAAGCATCCAGGTGCGCTAACGAATCGTCCGATCC
>DASUFV010000285.1:0-2443 GCA_036274415.1 Actinomycetes bacterium | reverse complement strand
GCCATCGCTCAACAGCGCGTGCAACACCTGCCATGTAACGTCGACGATCTGAGGATCGTCGATAGTGTGACCTTGTTCGACGAAGGTCGACACAACCTGTCGATGGATGCCGGACAGATCGAACCAATCGACCTCGAGCTGCCCCAACACACTCAAGATGAGGGCGGTAACGCGATTCGGGTCAGTCATAAGTCCCTTGACCTGGGAGAAGAGTCCGGTAGTGCTCCCGCGACTGGACTCGAACCAGTAACCTGCCGGTTAACAGCCGGCTGCTCTGCCAATTGAGCTACGCGGGATTGTGCCCGTAGGGCCCAGCGAGAATACCAGTCACGAGTGCGCTCTCATTCAGGGTGCTCAGGCGCCGGTCACCTCCGACTTGACCTCCTCCAGCAAGCGCTGTGCCTGGCTCGCGACCGACTCTTGATCAGCGATCGATGGGTCGACGTCGAGTCGCCAGGTGACATCTCCCCCGGTGCTGCGGCGTCCGATGATGCGCACCCCGCGGTCGTCAACCAAGGGAATGAAGCGATCAACCACGACACTCGCCGTGATCCGATCACGAATGGCCACGGGAAGTTCTCGCCCCGTGCCCACGGGTACGCGCAAGGACGCCGAGCCCAGTTCGGGGCCAAGTTCGATCGTCATGACTCCGGAGTCGTAGCTGGCGTGCTCGATCTGCTCCCACCCGAACCGCGTGTAGTCGGGTGGCGTCCGCTGCAGGTGCAGGGCAGTTTCCGAAGCGACGACCAGTCGTCCATGACCGTCGTCCGCCCACGCCAGGATGCGTTCGCCTTCGCGTAGATCCAGCCGTGAACGAACGGCGTCCGGGACTTTCGACTTGCGCAGTTTCACCATGACGAGCAATCAGTCGACACCGAAGGACTCCGCGTGAATCCTGCGTCGCTCGGACTCCAGGGTGACGAGCTGCGAGAAGACCTCAGTTTGCGCGGCGGGGTCTTCGGTCTCAAGTCGCTGCATCCGTGAACGGAGCTCTTCGATCTGCCTGGTCAACACCTTCTCGCGGGCGCGACCGAGCTGTTCGCGGGCGTAGCGGTCGAGCGCGCCCTCCTCGACCTGAATCGGATCGACGGCCAACTCGTTCACGATGGATCGCACGCTGTCGTCGGGGGCAGCGGACGAGAGCCGCTGCAGCCAACGGTCGTTGGCGGACGCCACTCCCCCGGCCTCCCCGATGGTGCGGCAAACCGCGACGTAAGCGGGGTGTCCGAAGAGCTCGGGCGGCAACGAATCGAACGAGGCGTTGAGCCGGGTGGGATGTTGCACCGCGAGCTTCAGCAACTCGCGCGGTCCGGCCAGACGTCGCTCGTTCGGATCCGGCCGCGGGACCCCGGAGGGTGGCTCGGCACTCGTTTCGCCTTGCGACTGTGTCGCCGACGTGGCTGCCTGGCGCTGCTGCTGCTTCAGCGAACGATGCGCTTGAGCAACTGCGTCGAGCACGGGTTGCACCTCCATGCCCAGCCAGCCAGCGAGCGATCGTGCGTACTCCGGCCGGAGTGACTGATCACGGATTTGCGCGACCACAGGCGCTGCCGCACGCAGAGCCGCGACGCGTCCAGCTGGTTGGTCGAGGTCGTGCTCGGCGATGACGCTGCGAATGGCGAACTCGAAGAGCGGTACGGGCTTCTCGACGAGCGCCACGACCGCCCCGTCACCTTGCTGTTGACGTAACTCGCAAGGGTCGAGACCGTTCGGCTCGACGGCGACGAACGTCTGTGCGACGAATCGTTGGTCGTCCGCGAACGCGCGCATCGCTGCTTTCTTGCCGGCGGCGTCCCCGTCGAACGTGAAGATGACCTGGCCACCGAAAGTGTCACTGTCCATCAGCAAGCGACGGAGCACCTTGATGTGGTCGGCGCCGAACGCAGTGCCGCACGTGGCGATCGCGGTGTCGACGCCGGCGAGGTGACACGCCATGACGTCGGTGTAGCCCTCGACGATGACCGCCTTGCGCTGCTGAGAGATCGAACGCTTGGCCAAGTCGATGCCGTAGAGCACCTGGCTCTTGCGGTAGATCGGCGTCTCGGGAGTGTTGAGGTACTTCGGCCCTTGGTCGTCGTCGAGCAGACGCCGTGCGCCGAAGCCGATCGTGTCGCCGGTGATGTCGCGGATCGGCCACATGAGGCGTCCGCGGAACCGGTCGATTAACCCGCGCTGGCCGTCCTTCGACAGACCACCTGCAGTGAGCTCGCGATCGGTGAAGCCCTTGTTGCGCAGGTGCCAAGTGAGCGCGTCCCACGAGTTGGGCGCGTACCCGACGCCGAAGTGCGCAGCTGCCGCTGCGTCGAACCCGCGCTCGTCCAGGAACCGTCGGCCGACCACAGCCTCGGCGGACTCGAGCTGCTCTGCGAAGAACTGTGCGGCGACACGGTGGGCTTCCAGCAGCCGGGTGCGCTCACCCTGCGGGCGACGGGCACCGGTCGAG
>DASUFV010000284.1:0-5560 GCA_036274415.1 Actinomycetes bacterium | reverse complement strand
AGTGTCTCAGGACTCCGCCCGACCCGACGATGAGCGACACCCTGCTGAGGTCTTTGCCGGGGTACCTCACCTCGCCGGTGACGTGCGGCTTCGCGTGCCGACGAAGTGCCACCGTCGAGGCGAGCCGGGCAAGCGTGCGGTCGTGCGACCGCCCTGCGTCATCGGCGGGAAGCAGGCCGGGGTCGCTGCGCCGCGCCTCAGCGGCGTCGGTCAGCGGGTCGATCTCGTCGGGGTCAAGCAGGCCTTCGCGTCTGGCGGCCTCGACGATTCCCGTCGCATTCCACCGCACACCGAGGTCGCCTTCGACCGTGCGGCTACGCCACATGGGAGCCACAGCCTCGCGTTCAGCAGGATCGTCGTCGAGATCGGGCGAGGTGACGGAGTAGACGTCCGTGGTAGCGCCCCCCACGTCAACGACCACGACGTCGCCGACGCCTGGAAGGCCCGCTGCTCCATCGGACAGGAGCTCGACGCCGGCCAGGACCGCATCCGGCGTGGCGGCATGGACGAAGCGAGAGAGGTCGACACGATCCGACAGATGCTTGCCACCGATCACATGCTCGATGAACACCTCGCGGATTGCCGTACGGGCTGACCGCGGATCGAGCACGCCGATCTTCGGCAAGACGTTGTCGGCAGCAGTGACGGTGACCCTGCCGCGTCGCAGGATGCGATTCACCTGGTCGCGCGAGGCGACGTTCCCGGCGAGGACGACCGGCAGCGCAAGGTCTGCTCGAGCGATCATTCGGGCGTTGTGCACGAGCACTTCGGCGTTACCGCCGTCGGTGCCACCGACCAACAGGAGGACATCAGCGTCGGCTGCTCGAATCGCTTCGAGCGCAGCGTCGTCCAGCTCTCCGGCCGAGATGTGACCCACGCGTCCGCCGGCGGACAGGCCCACGCGATAACCCGCCTCGGCGGTGATTGCACGTTCGTAACCCACGACGGCGATGCGGAGTCCTCCACCTGCGGAGCTGCACGCGAGGACCTCGGTTTGCTCGGTCAGATCGATGCCGGCGTTCGTGAGGGCCGCGTCCATGCCGTCCATGACGTCGCTGTCGATGGTTGTTCGCGACGATCCCCTGGCGGTCAGCCGTCCCGCGCTGTCGACCGCGACAACCTTGGTGAACGTCGATCCGAAGTCGACACACACGTAGTGGGATGTGACCGACTCCGACACTGCCGCGTCCGCGTTCAGCTCAGCGCTTGTTGCAGGTCTGCGAGCAGGTCGCTGACGTTCTCCAGCCCGACACTGAGCCGGATGAGATCGCTGGGCACCTCGAGTGGGCTGCCCGCGACAGACGCGTGGGTCATGCGACCGGGGTGTTCGATCAGCGACTCAACTCCGCCCAACGACTCCGCCAACGTGAAGACCAGAGTGCGGCTCACCGCGTCAAGTGCGGCGGCTTCGCCTCCCTCGACCCGGAACGAGACCATGCCGCCGAATCCGCGCATCTGCTTGGCGGCTACGTCGTGGCCGGCGTGTTCTGGGAGCCCTGGGTAGAGCACCTCCACCACGCGGGAGTGCTGCGCGAGCATCTGTGCCACGGCTGCGGCGTTCTCGTTGTGCCGGTCCATCCGGACGGCCAAGGTCTTGATGCCACGCAGGACCAGCCAGCAGTCGAACGGTCCGGCGACTGCACCCATGGCGTTCTGATGATGCGCCAGTCGCTCGGCGAGATCGCCTTCGCGCACCACGAGTGCGCCTCCGACGACGTCGGAGTGGCCGCCGAGGTACTTCGTCGTCGAATGGACCACGACGTCCGCACCAAGGCCGAGCGGCTGCTGCAGGTACGGGGACGCGAAGGTGTTGTCGACCACGAGAAGGGCACCCGCCTCGCGAGCAACCGCCGAGAGCTGGGCAATGTCAGCGATCGCCAGCAACGGGTTCGTGGGTGTTTCGACCCACAGCACTGAGGTATTCGGACGAACGGCCGCACGCACGGCATCGACGTCGTCCAGCGCGACAGCGGTGTGCTCGATTCCCCACGGCGCCAAGACCTGCGCAATCAGCCGGTACGTGCCGCCGTAAGCATCGCCAGGAACGATGATGTGGTCGCCGGGCTTGCACACCGTGCGCAGCAGCGTGTCCTCAGCGGCGAGCCCGGACGCGAACGCCAATCCGCGGGTACCGCCCTCGAGGGCCGCCAGGCACTCTTCAAGCGCGGTGCGGGTGGGATTGGCGGACCGGCCGTACTCATAGCCGCCCCGCAGCTCGCCGACCCCGTCCTGCTTGAACGTCGACGCCTGATGGATCGGCGGTACGACCGCACCCGTCGCAGGATCAGGGTCTTGACCGGCGTGCAGGGCAAGGGTCTCGAACTCGAAGCTCACACCCCGGAGCCTAGACCGGGCTCTTCGGGCGCGCCGGTGGCGTCATCGGCGTCGGCGTCCACGACGTCCTCGCGGTCGACCGCCTCGACGTCCTCAACCGTCTCGGAGTCGACTGGCTCTCCGCCCTCGGGTGCTTCGACGGACTCGATCTCCTCGACTGGTTCAGCAAGCGGTGAGACCAACCCGTCCGAGCCGACATCGAACGTCGCGATGCTGTCCTGCATCGCTGCGGCCAGGGTGGCGATCTGTGAGGACGCCGCAGCCGTCTGTTTGGAACCAGCCGCGTACTGCCGCGACGCCTCAGAAACCTGTGTCATGGCAACCACCACTTGGTCGGACGCCGAACGCTGCTGCTGCGTGGCGATCGAGATCTCTTCTGCAGCGCCACTCGCCTCGTCGACCACGGCCGCGATCCGGTCGAGGGCAGCGGCAGCCCCAGTCGCCTTCTGAGCTCCACGCTCAACGGCGCGCGCGCCCTCTTCTGATGCAGTCACGGTCATCCGGGTGTGCGCCTGGATCTCGGTGACGATGCCTTGGATCTGCGAGGTCGACTGCTGCGCGCGTTCTGCCAGCTTGCGTACCTCTGCGGCAACCACGGCGAAGCCGCGTCCATGCTCACCGGCCCGCGCCGCCTCGATCGCAGCGTTGAGTGCGAGCAGGTTGGTCTGCTCACTCAGTTCGTCGATCAGCGACAGGATGTGACCAACTTGCGTGATCTTGTCGCCGAGCCCCGCCGACGACGAAGCGATGTCACCAACCACCGATCGGATCTGCTCCATCGCGCCGACCGACTCGGCAACCGCGCCGCGTCCTTCGTCGGTGAGGGCGAGCGTGTCCTGAGCGACGCGCGCGACCGAACCAGCAGTCTCGGCGATCTGCGCTGCGGTCGCTGCCAGCTCCTCAATGGTCGCCGTCGTCTGCGTGACCACCGCCGACTGCTCGGTCGCAGAACCAGCCTGCTCTTGAGCTGTAGCACGCAGCTGTCCGGCAGCCTGGGCGAGCTGCACTCCATGGCCCTGCGCCTGTGCAACGAGCCCTCGCAACCGGTCGAGCGTGTTGTCGAAGGACTGGGCAAGGGCGGCAAGCCGGTCGTCCTCGAAGTCGACCGGCAGGGTCACGGCGAGGTTGCCGGCTGCCGCCTGGTCGAGCGCCTGTGACATGTCGTCGAGCCGCGCGTTGAGGTTGTCTCGTTCGGCTGCTGTCTCGATCGCCTTCTGGCGGTTGCGCCGCGTCAACCTCACGTAGGAGACGAGCGCGTAGACGATCAGCGGAATGCCCAGCGCCAGGAGAAGAAAGAGCAACGGAGTCAGGGCAACCGCAAGACCAGTGGCAACCACAGGCGCAGACGCGGTGATGAACCAGTTGTTGTCGTTCTGAATCTGCAATGTCTCAGACGGTTCCATACGTTGATAGGCAACGCGTTGGTCAGCGAGGGTCACGAGGCCTGATGTGTCGAAGTCACTGATGTTGCTGGTGAACGTGTGGTCGTCGGTCTGTCCGAAGGTCTCTTTGGACGACTGACTGATTCGACTGTCGATCACCGGGAGGCCAGTGCGTTCTGTCACCGCTCGCATCGTGGCGTTGCCCTCGCGCTCGAGGACCTTTGCCCGCAAAGCGCTCATGGTTAGTTCGAAGTAGAGAACGGCTCGCTTCTGCTCACCGGTGGTGACCGTCGCTGCGTTCGCGATCACCCACTCGTCGGTCTCGCGAGAGAAGTACGGGGCCGACTGGTACGCCCATCCGGCGGGTAGCGACGTGACGCGGGAGTAGAACGGCAGGTGCTTGTCGGCGTTCGGGTCGAGGATGCCGACCGGCGACGGCAAGCTGTTGACAACCTCGGCGACCTCGCGTCCAGTGGCAATGTCAACGAGGCCCGAACGGGCCACCGAGCCTGGGAAGAGAGTCTGCAGGTAGACGAGCCGGTCGTCGATCAGCTGCCGCGTTGCCGTGTCCGCCGAAACCTTCGATGCGACCGATCCGGGCTCACGGTAGAACTGCTGGTAGATCTCGTCCTGCGCGGCCAGCAGACCCGTGGCCCCGGCTCGCTCGAACTCCTCGGAGACCAGCACCTCGGTGTTGGCCGCAGCGGTCCTCAGCTCGGTGTTCTGGGCGGACGCGGCGTCCGCAGCAGACTGCGTGGCGGTCCACGTCAGCCCGGCTGCTGTACACAGCAGCACCGACCCCAGCAAGAGAGCCGGCACGCGCAGACTTCTCAATTTCACCCCTCCGTGACCAGCCCCGAGCCGGGCCACGGCAGTGATGGCCCGGGGTGGGAATCGGCAGGGTGAGCCCTGTGGTTAAGCAGATGTCAACCGCTCAAGGAGGTAACCGTGCTGTTTGGCCGCACCAGCGCCACCATGCCAGCCCCTGAACAGGCACTTCCCGGACGATCTGAGCCCGCCTTCACCATTCCCAGCACCCACGCAGTGTTGGGCACCCCCGTCGCTGGACCCGTTCCTGACGGAATGGCCGAAGCGTTCTTCGGTATGGGCTGCTTCTGGGGCGCAGAGCGCCGTTTCTGGCAGCTGCCGGGCGTCTACTCCACCGCAGTCGGCTACCAGGGAGGCACCACTCCCAACCCCACGTACGAAGAGGCCTGCACCGGCATGACCGGTCACACCGAGGCGGTTCGCGTGGTCTACGACCCGGCCGTCGTTTCGTACGACGACCTCCTGAAGGTGTTCTGGGAGACGCACGACCCGACCCAGGGCTTCCGCCAGGGCAACGACGTCGGGACGCAGTACCGGTCCGCGCTCTACTGGACCGACGAGGCCCAGCGCATCGCGGCCGAGGCGTCGCGTGAGCGCTACCAGAAGGCCCTGGACGCCGTGGGCCTCGGCGCCATCACCACCGAGCTGCTGCCCGCCCCGACGTTCTATTACGCCGAGGGCTACCACCAGCAGTACCTTTCCCCCACAAAAAACCCCAATGGGTACGACTGCCATGCAAACACGGGAGTCCCCTACCCCGGCTGAGCCGCTAAGGGCGCCGCACCGCGCCCGACAGGAACCACTGGCACAGGGTGGCAGCGAGGTGGAGTGCCGCCGTGGCCTGTTCGGCGTCTTCCTGTCGGGTGGGTGTGACCCCTCCATGACGCGACGACTGTCCGTCCCAGAGTGTCCGCAGGGCCGAAATAACAGGGTCGATCTCGCTCCCCGTTTTACCCGGGATCGCAAAGGCCCAAGTGGACTTAGTTGCGTCAAGGTCACCGATGATCGTGCCCAGC
>DASUFV010000283.1:0-2804 GCA_036274415.1 Actinomycetes bacterium | reverse complement strand
GATCATCTACGCGGCCCTCGCATGGACCGCGGCAAGCATCGCCATGAATGCCGGCACAACGAGCGGCACCAGTGCGACTGCCGACATCATGAAAGAGGACGGCGGGCGCCTCCTGATCGGGGCCGTGGGGT
The DNA here is from genome assembly GCA_036274415.1 of Actinomycetes bacterium. Taxonomy (GTDB): domain Bacteria; phylum Actinomycetota; class Actinomycetes; order JAHEKZ01; family JAHEKZ01; genus JAHEKZ01. Next base: position 2,673 of record DASUFV010000283.1, on the reverse strand, counting down.
TGGCCATCGCCATCACCGGAATCGTGCTGGCGTGGCGGGGATGGACGACCAAGTTCGAAGAGAAGCTCAAGACCGAGGAAATGTCGTCCACCACGTACAGCGTCGTGAGGGCGCTGGGCAGGGTGGGTTATCTAGCGCGCGGAGCCGTCTTCTTCCTCTTCGGCGTCTTGGTGATCTACGCCGCAGTGACCTTCACTCCGAAGAATGCCTCAGGCATCGACGAAGCGTTGCAGGAAGTGGTACAGGCACCCGCCGGTCCCGCCCTGCTCACGATCGTTGCGCTGGGACTCATTGCCTTCGGCATCTACTCGTGCACCGAAGCCAGGTACCACCGCCCTGAACCCGAGTAGGTTCACCAAGCGTGCGACCGTCCGACATCCATGTCGGAACGTCAGGTTGGCAGTACCGGGACTGGCGTGGCGAGTTCTATCCGCCAAAGCTCCCGCAGAAGCAATGGCTGGAGTACTACGCGACTCAATTCGACGTCGTAGAGGTCGATGCGACTTTCTATCGACTGCCTGACAGGAACGTGTTCGAGAGCTGGCGCTCGCGGACGCCCGAGCACTTCAGGTTCGTGGTCAAGGCGAGCCGGTTCCTCACGCACGTGAAGCGGCTCAAACAGCCTGCGGAACCCGTGGAGCGCTTGCTGGACCGCGCCAACGGGCTCGGGCCGAACCTGGCAGCCGTCCTGCTCCAGCTGCCTCCGACGATGGGCGCGGCGCCCGATCTACTCGCCGAGACGTTGTCGGCATTCGGACGCACCCGGGTTGCCGTCGAACTGCGACACGACAGCTGGTGGTCAGGCGAGACCAAGGCCGTGCTCAACGAATACCGAGCCGCCACCGTCTGGGCAGACCGCAAGAGTCGGCACCTGAATCCGTTGTGGCAGACCGGTGGCTGGGGGTACCTGCGGATGCACGAAGGGACAGCAACGCCGTGGCCGAGCTACGGGAGAGAGGCGCTGCAGTCCTGGTCGGGACGGCTGCAGAAGGCTGCACGGTCGTGGGATGACGGATACGTGTTCTTCAACAACGATCCAGGCGGAGCGGCACCCCGCAACGCGCGGTACCTCGTCCGGCAGCTGTCAGCCGGCTGACCAAGGGCCGCTAAGGAGTGGGCGGGGCGAGGAAGGCCAACCCGTTCGCGACCGGACGCTCGTACGTGCCGCCTGAAACGCCCCATAGGTCGCGCCTGATCCAGGTACCCGCACCGTTGCGGGTGTACCACGTCGTTGACGCACCCCCATCGAGCTCGAAGGCAAAGCGCATGCCGACCTTCTTCGCAAGCGCCGCACTGTTGGCCAACCCGAAGCCGCCCGTTCGGCTCGTTCCCGAGATGTTGTTTCCCGGAATTGTCAGGCTTCGCCACTGACCGGTCTTGGTCCAGCCGACAATCGTGCGCGGACGCGCCGCTGCGGAATGGTCGTACGCTGCACAGCCTGACGGCGCAGCGACACCCTTCTTCACCAGTTGCGCGCCGCGGCCCACCGCGGTCGTGAGCGTGACGCCTGTGCTCGTGACCTGTGCCGTCTTGACTCGCACCTTCTGACCAACTGCGCCCGCACTCGCGACGGAGACGAGCTTGGACGGGAAGGCCACCACCTGGGTGCCGGACTGCACCGCGAGGCCCCGTCGCGAGGCGTTCATGGTCGGCGTCCGGATCTCGGTGATCTTGTTGCGACCGTTGAGAACCCACTCGGCGCTGCCGGCCGACCGCGGGGAGCCTGAGGAACGGCTGTAGTCGCCGGTGAAGAGTGTGACACCGCCGCCTTGCACCGAGTGCCAGTTGATTCCGGCTATCGAGGTGCGCGGACCATCACCGATGCGAATGGAGCCCTTGAAACCGACCGTCCCGCCGAACGGCGCGCCAGTCGAATCGACTCCCACCACGCGAGTGGCTTGCTTGTCGGAGCGAATGATCCTGCCGTTCTTGATCATCGCGCCACGAGCGAACTCCACTGCCTTACCGCTGATGGTCCGATAGATGAAGAAGTCGCCGTTGATCGCCGCGAGGGCGGCCGGATGTTGGCTCGTCACCTGGGAACGGATCGTGTTGCGGTCTCCGACCGGCATGTTCAGGAGCGTCGGCTTCGAGCCGTCGGGGTACTTGCCGACCATCACACGTCCGCTCTGGTCGTAGAAGCCGGTGCGATTCGGAAAGTCCACCGTCGCTTGGTATCGCTGGATCCTCCCCCCAGCCGCGAACCGGTCCTTCGACGCCAAATTGAAGGCGGTCACCGTGTTGCCGCAGGGCGTCGCCGTGCCAGCGCTCGTGGGCACTGACGCCAGGAGGGGGACGGAAGCGGCGACGGTCAGCAGGGCCGAACCGGTGACGATGGTGCGTCGAGGCGAAAAGCGCATGGATTCGACGTTAACCCGTGCATCTAGATCGTGTGGCGCAGTTCCAAAATTTGCGCGCAAGCGGGTGAACGACGGGCGGCGTCGGGCGACTTGATCATGGGCAAGGAGTCCCGTCGGGGTGCAACGCAGACATTCGGTTCATACCGACACCCGCACTCGAGACGTCTACCTAGGGCGTCCGTCCTTCGGCCAACATGGCCAGCCGCCGCAGAGCTTCGACGTTGCGCGCGCAAATCAGCCATTGCCGAACAGCAGTCGGGGTCAGGAGCGTCGGTCCGGACGCCACGTCTTCTGCGATGGACACCAGGGATTG
>DASUFV010000282.1:0-4280 GCA_036274415.1 Actinomycetes bacterium | reverse complement strand
ATAGCGCATGAGAACGCTCTCGACGAGCGATCCGTCGTTCAGCCGCACGACGTTCTTCACGGTTGCGCCGTCGTCACAGGTCAGGGTTCGCACGGGTGTCTGCAGCGTGGGCAGCACCGTGGAAACGAGTTCGGCCCGCCCATCGGCAGGTAGGTCGGTCATGGCATGCGGGTCGTCAACGAGCCGCTCGAAGTAGTGGCGCGACAGCTGGTCGGCTCGAAAGGCCGACTCCCCCAGCTCGGTGAGCCACTCGCGGCGCTCTGACATGCCGAGATCAGCGAGATGTCGTGGCGGTTTCCCGCGTCGGGGCGCCACGAGCGTCAACACCCCCGGCTCTGGTGTGCGGGGCTCGGATGTGCGGGGCTCAGGAGTCATGACGGCCTGACGCGACCACGTGCTCGTAGCGTTTTGCGCGTGCAAGGAGGTCGTCTGCATCGATGCCGAGCTCGCGAGCGACGCCCACGAGCCACACCAACGACATCGACTCTGGCGTCAAGCCTGCACCCCCGAGCACGGCCTGCACGGCGAGGCCGTCCTGCAGGGACGCGATTCGCAGGGTGGACCCGGCACGGTCGGGCGTCGTGAACATGCCTTGTCGCACGCCCTCGTCGATCACCTCACCGATCGCCTCGCGCCACCGTCGGTCAGATGCGAGGCGCAGCTGATCGATCCGCTCGTCGTGCAGACTCCGCACCCACACCTCGAGCCACAGCTGCCAGTCGCCGAACGCGGGTCCGACCTCTGCGTTGAGCATGCCCATGAGCGCGAGACGGTCACGCGGGTCATCGTTCTGGTGACGAGCGAGGTCGGCGTAGTACTCGTCTTCAACCGATTCCAGGGAAGCGACGAGGACATCAGCCAGGCTGCTGAAGTGATAGAGGACGAGTGCCGGGCTCGTGCCAGCCGTCGCGGCGATATCTGCGACTCGCGTTCCGGAGAAGCCGCGCTCGCGCAGGACGACGATGGCGGCGGCAAGGATGCGACGCCTTCTCTCGTCGGGAGCCTTGGCCGCCAGGGTCATGGGCACATCATTCCGCATGACCCTCTGCAGAACGCGGATCAGGACACGATGGCGGCCAGGATGAGCGCCATGACCGGTGCGGTGGGAAGCAGCGAGTCGAGACGATCCATGACTCCTCCGTGTTCGGGCAGCAGATTCCCCATGTCCTTGACGCCGAGATCGCGCTTCAGGAGCGACTCGGCGAGATCGCCTGCCGTCGCAGTGGCGACCGACACCACCCCGACGATCACGCCCTGCCACCATTCGGCGTCCAACAGGACTGGCACCACGATCGCGGATGCGATCGTCGCTGCGACCAACGAACCGGCAAGCCCCTCCCAGGACTTCTTGGGGCTGACGCTCGGCGCCATCGGATGGCGTCCGTATCGCACACCCGCTGCGAAGCCGCCGGTGTCGCTCGCGACGACCGCGATGATGAACACCACGACGCGGTCGGCGCCGTCGTCCGCCGCAGCCATCAGCACTGCGGCGGAGGCAAGAAGCGGAACGTACACCGCGACGAAAGTTCCCACGACGACATCGCGGGCTGCACGCTCTGGCTCCGGTGCAACCAGTCGTGCGGCCGCCACCGCGACGATGGTCAGAACCAGTGCAGCAGTGAGCGCGTCTGTGCCGTCGACGTATGCGGCAACCACCATTGCGGCGCCGCCCACGATCAAGGGAACGAGGGGGACGTCGACACCGCGACTGCCGAGCACTTTGCACACTTCGTAGACGCCGAGCATCACAGCAAGAGTGACCAGCGCAACGAACAGGGCGGTCACGGTGTACAGAGTGAGCAGCACCACCACCGCGAGAGCGATGCCGACTCCAGTAGCGACCGGGACGTTCCTGCCCGATCGCCGTCGGGCCACCGGGGCGGTGTCCTCCATCAGCGGCCTCAGACCTCGAGCAGCTCGGCTTCCTTGTGCTTGAGCAGGTCGTCGACCTGGGTCGTGTACTTGTGCGTCAGGTCGTCCAGCTGCTTCTCGGCACGACGTACGTCGTCTTCGCCGACCTCGCCGTCTTTCTGCAGCGCTTCGAGGTGGTCCTTGGCGTGACGCCGGATATTGCGCATCGCAACTCTGGCCTCTTCTGCCTTGTGCTTGGCGACCTTGATGAACTCCTTGCGGCGCTCTTCGGTCAATGGCGGGAAGGGAACCCGGATCACGTTGCCGTCATCGACCGGGTTGACGCCGAGGTCAGAGTCGCGGATCGACTTCTCGATGGCCGCGAGCGCGCCCTTGTCATAGGGGGTGATCACCATCAATGACGGCTCGGGCGAGTGAAAGGACGCCAGTTGGTTCACCGGGGTCGGCGTCCCGTAGTAGTCGGCGAGAATCTTGTTGAACATGGCGGGGTTGGCACGCCCGGTGCGAATAGCGGAGAAGTCCTCCTTGGCCACCGTGATGGCCTTGCTCATCTTCTCTTCGGCCTCACGCATGGTGTCGGCGATCATCGACTCCCACCCATTCCCTTCGTACCGAGGTCAGGCGTCCTGCGCCACAAGCGTCCCGATCTTCTCACCCCGGGCTGCGCGGGCGATGTTGCCCTCTTCCAACAGGTTGAAGACGATGATCGGCAGGCCGTTGTCACGACAGAGGCTGAACGCCGTGGCGTCTGCGACTTTCAGGCCACGCGCCAGCGCCTCGTCGAAGGTGAGCTGGTCGTAGCGAACCGCGTCCGGGTTCTTCTTCGGGTCGTCGTCGTACACGCCATCGACGCTCTTGGCCATCAACACGACCTCAGCGGAGATCTCGAGCGCCCGCTGCGCAGCGGTGGTGTCGGTCGAGAAATAGGGAGCGCCCAGGCCGGCTCCGAAGATGACGACTCGACCCTTCTCGAGGTGTCGAATCGCGCGCCGCGGGACGTATGGCTCGGCGATCTGGCCCATGGTGATCGCGGTCTGAACCCTGGTCTCTACGCCGCGCTTCTCGAGGAAGTCCTGTAGGGCCAGACAGTTCATGACGATGCCGAGCATCCCCATGTAGTCGGCACGGGAACGGTCCATGCCGCGCTGGGACAGCTCGGCGCCGCGGAAGTAGTTGCCTCCCCCGATGACGACCGACACCTGTATGCCGGTTGCCACGACGTCGCCGATCTGGCGCGCGATAGCGGCGACGACGTCAGGATCCACTCCGAGCCCACCGTCACCGGCGAAAGCCTCGCCGGAGAGCTTGAGGAGCACTCGGCGGTATGGACCATTCCTCATCGGGTCGCTCCTCTGGTCGCGGCTGGTGGAAGTGTGCCCTAGACCTCGCCGACCTCGAAACGGGCGAACCGAGTGATCGCCACGCCCGCGTCGTCGAGCACCTGCTGCACGGTCTTCTTGTTGTCCTGGACGCTGGGCTGCTCGAGCAGCACGACCTGCTTGAAGAAGCCGGTGACGCGTCCGTCGACGATCTTGGGAAGAGCAGCCTCGGGCTTGCCCTCCTCCTTGGCGGTCGCCTCGGCGATCCGACGCTCGCCCTCGACGACGTCTGCAGGCACCTGCTCACGACTGAGGTACTGCGGCCGCATGGCGGCAACCTGCATGGCGGCTCCGCGTGCGGCGTCCTCGTTGTCACCGGTGTACTCGACGAGCACACCAACTGACGGCGGCAGGTCGCTGGCGCGTCGGTGCAGGTAGACGGTGGTCGTTCCGTCGAACACGGCGACGCGCCCGAGCACCAGCTTCTCGCCGATGACAGCTGCGAGTCCGTCGATCGCCTGCTGAACCGTCTGCCCGTCGGCCAGCGTGGCCGCCGCTAGCTGCTCGGACGTCTCTGGCCGCGTTGCCGCGGCAACCTTGGCGATCTCGGCGCCCAGCTGCTGGAACTGGTCGTTCTTGGCCACGAAGTCCGTCTCGCAGTTGATCTCGACGAGCGCCCCGTCCTGCGAAGCCACCAGGCCGTTGGCAGCGGTGCGCTCGGCACGCTTGCCCAGACTCTTGGCGCCCTTGATGCGAAGCAGCTCGACGGCCTGGTCGAAGTCACCGGCCGCCTCTTCGAGGGCCTTCTTGCTGTCCATCATCCCGGCGCCGGTCGCCTCACGGAGGCGCTTGACGTCGGCGGCGCTGAAGTTCGCCATGGTTCCTTCCCTGCTGAGGTTCTGGTGCTGGGGTTCTGGGCTGGGGTTCTGGGCTGGATCTAGTCGGATCTGATGCTGTGCGCTGACTACTCCGCCGCGGCGGGTTGCTCAGCTGCGGGCTGTCCGGCCGCAGCTTCGCTGCCGGCGAGCAGCTCGCGCTCCCACTCTGCGAGTGGCTCGTCCGAACCGGGCTCGGCACTCTCGGGCTTGG
>DASUFV010000281.1:0-5680 GCA_036274415.1 Actinomycetes bacterium | reverse complement strand
ACGAGAGCTGGGCTTGGCCTCCGGTGCTCTCGATCTTGCGCGCGTCGCTTGATCTTCTGCGCGCGGCCGAGCGCCACGCCGTCCAGATGCACCCCGCTCCGCAGCCGCCTAGCGTCGAAGGCGAGGCCTAGTGGAGGCCTCCTTGGAGGTGCGATGAGCAAGCTCAGCACGTGGCTGTGGTTCGACGGCAACGGTGAGGAGGCGGCGCAGTTCTATGCCCGACTCTTCGGGGGTGAAGTCACCGACATCCAGCGGTATCCCAAGGACGGCATGTACCCGGAAGGCAGTGTCATGACGGCGAGCTTCCGGATCTTCGACCAAGAGCTGCACGCACTCAACGGCGGCCCTGACTTCAAGCACTCACCGGCAACCTCGTTCATGGTGCAATGCCCGGACCAAGACGAGATCGACCGAGTGTGGGCCGCGTTGTCCGAAGGTGGTGAAGAGCTTCCCTGCGGTTGGGTCACCGACCGCTTCAACATCACGTGGCAGGTCGTCCCCGAGCAGCTGGACGATCTGTTGTCCGGCGGTGGAGACCCCGAAGCGCGGACGCGCGTCTGGGACGCCTTGATGTCGATGGTGAAGATCGACCTCAAGACTCTTCAGGACGCCTACCGCTCGCCGTAGGCGCCCGCCGCAACGGCGCAAACAAGGCGGCTGCACAAGCGAAGACGGGAGCAGCCAGATGGCCGCTCCCGTCTTCTGTGACGTGCGTGGTTACTTACCAGCTGCAACGTTCTTCAACGTGGCGCCTGCGCTCACCTTGGCGGTGTACTTCGCGGGAACCTTGATTTCTTCGCCGGTCTGCGGGTTGCGGGCGGTGCGCGCTGCGCGGTACGCGCGCTCGAAGGTCAGGAAGCCGGGAAGGCTGACCTTCTCGTCCTTGGCGATCGTCTCGCCGACGACCTCAGCCATGGCGCCGAGGACGCGGTCGGCGTCCGCCTTGGTCACGCCAGCTCGCTCTGAGACGGCCTGGACGAGCTCGGTGCGGTTCATGGGACTCCTCGTTCTCTGCGGGACTCTCGGGCCGGAGGCTGTGCTCGGTGCACTCGGATGATGCTGTGATCAAGCGACTACAACGTGTTACCGGCCGCATCTGGTGCGGTCCACCAACGGCTTCACGCTACGACGCAACGGGGAATTGGGCGCGGTCGCCACGCGTGAGACACGCCACGAAGTCCCAAAATTTCGGCGTTTCGCCGGTCATTCGTCCCTGATCTGGTGCTGATGCGGCTTTGACCGGCCGAAATGTCCGGCTCGATTCGACGCGAGCCCTCCCTGACCGTCCGGTCTGTGCCAGTCTTCGATGCATGGCAGAGCCAACCACCACGCGTTCTTCTCACCGAGTGCGACTGCCTGTTCGCTCTCCGTGGTTCTCCGCAGAGTCGGTGGCGCACGGAATCACGTGGATCCGCGAACCAGGCGTCCACCCCTTCCTGCGCGCCAACATGTGGCACGTGCCAGGCAGTGAGCGCGACCTACTGGTGGACGCCGGAATGGGCATCGCCTCGCTCCGCACGTCGTTCCCCGACCTCATGACCGATCGCACGGTGCTGTTCGTCACCCACGGCCACTTGGATCACGCCGGCGGCGCACATGAGTTCCCCGAGCGCTACTGCCACGTTGACGAGGTCGGCATGCTCGCCGACCCGGAGGACGAGACGCTCGTCACCGCCGAGTTGGACGACGCGTTCGCATCGGCTTTGGCCGCCGACTCACCAGAGGGCCAACCACCGCCGTACTTGGTCGACTCGGTGCCAGACGAGAGTTACGACGTCCACGGTTACGCCATGACACCTGCACCGCCGTCGCACACCTTCGAGGACGGGGAGGTCATCGACCTGGGCGACCGTTGTTTCGAGGTGATCCACCTACCAGGCCACACCCCCGGGTCGACGGTGTTGTTCGAACAGACGACGGGCGTCCTCTTCACTGGCGACGTGCTGTACGAGGGGGAGCTGTTGGACGAGCTGCCTGAGTCCGACATCGATTCGTACGTCGCGTCGATGCAACGGCTGCTCGACCTTGACGTGTCCATCGCGCTGCCGGGCCACGAGGATCCGTTGTCTACCGCGGATGTTCAGCGACTGGGCACGGCGTACCTCACCAAGCGCGCACGCTGACGCTAACGGGAGCGCGTCAACTCGTCTGCGATGTCGTTGACCTCTCGCAATAAGCGCTCGCGCAGAGGCTCCGCCCGAGCGATGAACTCCCGCTGATGTGCGATGTACTCCGCGCGTCCTTCCGATGTCTCGATCGCGATCGGTGTCACATCGAGATCGCTGAGGTCATACGGGGACGCCTGCATGTCGACCAGCCGGACGTCGCGCGCGAGCTCGAAGCAATCCGCCACCAGGTCCGAGCACACCAACGGGCTCAGCTTGTAGGACCACTTGTAAAGGTCCATCGTCGCGTGCAAGCAGCCGGGCTGCTCCGTCGTCAGCTGGTCGTCGCGCGTCAGCGTTCGAGTGTTGAGGGGACGAGCCTCTGCGGTGAAGAACCGGAAGGCGTCGTAGTGCGTGCAACGCAGCCCCGATGCCTCGACGGTGGCGGCGATGTGCTCCGGCGGGAGTCGCAGCGGCCATGATGCATGCCGTACCTCTTCAGGGTCTTGGCGGTAGACCATCGCCCACTCGTGCAGACCGAAGCAGCCAACAGCGGCAGGACGCTCCGACGTGCGGCGCAACAGCTCTGCAACCCAGTTGACCAGCGTCAGGCGGTCCGTGAAAGCGCCGGGATCGAGGCGGACGCCAGCGTCGCTGGCGACATACCCGCGTCCCTTGAAGTCAGCACGCCACGAGTCGTTGCTGACCTGGCACGTCACCCCGAGCCCCGGATGCCACCGCAGGAGGTGTGATGGTCGGTAGGAGTAATAGGTGAAGAGGAAGTCGTCGACTGGGTGAGCTGCCGCCTCGGCACGACGCTTCCGCCACGGCTCGACCCATGGACGAACCCGCGCCCTGTGAGCGGCAGCCCGAGCTCGCCACTCCGGTTCGGCCAGAACCACGGGGAGCTCGGTGACCGTCATGCCTCGAGGATAGGAATATCACCGAGCCCGGTGTCTACGCTGGTGCTGTGAGCGACCAAGACTGGCGCGACGAGCCGCTGCTACCAGAGCAGACCGAGGACGACGTCGACCGCGACATTCGCGATGACGAACGTGATCGGGACGAGCGGCTACGCGAGGACGTTCCGCCTCACCACGGCTCTTACTAGCGACCCTCGTTGCGCGTGACCAGAGCGTCCCGGATCTCGGTGAGCAGCTCGATCTCGGTGGGCGGCACCGTCTCGTCCTTCGCGCGCATCTCGCGGAGCTTGTTCATCGGCAGGACGATCAGGAAGTACACGGCGGCGGCTATCAGCAGGAACTCGACGACCGCCGTCAGGACGTCGCCTGGGTAGAACTGTGCATCGTTGATTTCTGTTGCCCCGACGCTGTGGAAGTCGGGCTCGCCGAACAGCGCTGCCAGAAGGGGCATGATGAGCGAGTCGACGATCGCGGTGATGATGGCAGTGATGGCGAGACCAATCACGATGGCAACCGCCAGATCGATGACGTTGCCCCGCATGATGAAGTCCTTGAAACCCTTCATGGTTCCTCCCAAGTCGGCCCCCCACGCTCGGCACCGTAACCAAAGTGGGCTAGGGGTGCACGGCGACGGTGACCGGCCCGCGTGCGGCAGCGTCAGCCAGCTCGAGAGCGTCACTGGGTGTTGCCGCGACGACGATGAGGCCCTGCTCGTCGGAGGAGAACGTCGATGTATCTCCTGGCTCAGGGACAGTGACCACAGAAAGTTCCCGGGCAACGACCGTGGTTGGTCCTCGCGTGTCGGTTCCGATGACGTCAACGGTGTCGCCCGAGGCCAAGAGACCGGCCACGTCTGGATCCGACAGCCGCACGGGTACTTCGAGCAGTCCCTCGGCTAGCGGTTTTGCTCCGGCCGCAGTGCCCTGGTCGGTCTGCTCATCGGTTGGTTGCGGCGCCACAGCGCTGAGACCGACGAGCACCGCTAAGAACGCCAACGTCGCTGACAGCCATCGCCTATGGAGCAGCACCCAGCGTCGGAGCCGGACGAGGCGTTCGGACGCCGTCAACGGCTGCAACGGTGGCATACGTGGACGCTACGTCTGACACGGCGGGAATGAGCGACTGTCCACAACCGGGACGGCCGGCTACCGCGATCGAATCAGGAGCTGCTGGAAGTGGTCGAAGCCGGCTTGCTCGCCGTCGACCCGTTGGACGAGCTCTTGGTGCCGCTCGATCCGTTGGAGCTGCTCTTGTCACCAGAGCTGGTAGAGCTGAAGGACGACTCTTTGCTGGACGAGCCATCCGAACCGCCCGCGCTCGTACTGCTGTCGCTGCTCGACGATCCGGCTCGGCTGTCCGTCCGGTAGAAGCCGGACCCCTTGAACGTGACCCCGACCGGGTGGAACTTCTTGCGAAGCTGACCGCCACACTCCGGGCACACCGTCAGCGCGTCGTCGGTGATCGCCTGGACGATGTCGAAGCTGTGCGCACAGGAGGTGCAGAGGTACGCATAGGTCGGCACGGGTACTCCTGAGGAGCTCGATTCGCTTGCGGGGTGGTGGGCTGGCACTCTGCCGCACCGAGTGCTAAGTGTACGGCATCGCAGGCGCAGCGGGGCCTACGGTGGGCGCGTGCACCCCTCCGGCCCGCCGTCCGACCTTCGGATCGCAGTCGCCGTGGCGTTGGGGGGCGTCCTCGGCTCGTTCACGCGATGGGCTCTCGTACTGGCCCTTCCGTGGAGCCCACCGTCGCTGCCCACCGCGACCCTTTCAGTCAACCTTCTTGGGTGCCTCGTGATCGGCGTCCTGCTGACGTGGTGGACCGAAGGGGCGCCACCTGCCTGGTGGGTGCGTCCGTTCGCGGCTGTCGGCTTCGTCGGCGGATTCACCACGTTCTCAACGTTCGCTGTCGAGGGAGTGCGACTGGTGGACGCCGGTGCGGTCGGCGTTGCAGCGACTTACGTCGTCGCATCAGTTGTCCTGGGCTTGTTGCTCGTGCACATCGGGTCGTACGGTGCCCGACGCGCCATGCGTCGACCTTCCGGAGGTGCAGCATGAGCGGACTCGACGGCCATGCGTTGAAGTTGACGATCATCGTCGGCGAGGACGAGGTATACGCACACCGCCCGGTGTACTCCGAGATCGTGATTCTGGCGCGCGAGGCTGGCTTGGCTGGCGCAACAGTCGTCCGCGGCATCGAAAGCTTCGGCCGACGTTCCATCGTTCATACGTCGCGGCTCGTCTCGTTGTCGAACGACCTCCCGGTCGTGATCACGATCATCGACGAAGACCCCAAGATCCGAGCGTTTCTGCCCAAGGTCACCGAGATCGTGAGCGGCGGCATCGTCACGGTCGAGGACGTCGCGGTCATCCACTACGTGGGCGATGCCGATGCGCCGAACGCCACGGGCGGATCGGCCGACACCGGCTCTCCAGCAGCCCCGGACGCCGACGACCGGTAGTCGGGGGTTACGTGGTCATCGCGCTCGTGGCGCTTGGAGCAGCTCTGGGCGCCCCTACCAGGTGGTGGGTCGACGTGCAGGTTCAGAGGCGATGGGCGCCGGTGTTCCCGTTCGGCACCTTCATCGTGAACGTGGTCGGCTCGGCCCTGCTCGGAATATTCACTGCTGTCTGGAGCGACACCAGTTCTTTT
>DASUFV010000280.1:0-3645 GCA_036274415.1 Actinomycetes bacterium | reverse complement strand
TCATCGACCGCGTTGGAGATCGGCTTCGGGTCGCGGTCGTCCGGGCCGGCCGCTGAGTACCCGCCAGCGCCCTGACCTGCACGGCCTCGACCGGACCGCTTCGGACGCCGTCCGCTCGTGGAGCGGGAGCGCGATCCGGCCGCGCGCATCTGTGCCAGCAGCTGGCTCGACAGGTCTGGGCCCGTTTCGGCTGAGCTGGCTGGGCCCGCTGGGGCGCCGCTGTCGGCTGCGTCGGCCGGTCGTTCGTCGTCAGGGTTCACGTCTCACCTGCCCGGCATCCACCGTAAACCGAGCGCCGGACAGTGCCGTAGGAATGTCGGCAGCCACTGCGGCAGTCACCATCACCTGCTCGGCGTCAACCACCATCTCGGCGAGGCGATCGCGTCTGGACGTGTCGAGCTCGGCGAACACGTCGTCGAGGATCAGGACGGGGTCGTCACCATCGGACCGCAGCAGCGTGAACGATGCGAGACGCAACGCCAGGACCATCGACCACGACTCCCCGTGCGAAGCGAACCCCTTGGCCGGATGGTCTCCGAGTAGCAGCACGAGATCGTCGCGATGCGGCCCGGCGAGAGTGACACCGCGCGCCAGCTCGTCGCGCTCTGCCGCACCGAGGGCGTCGGCAAGTGCAGCAGCAATCGCCTGTCGGTCGGTCAGTTCCTGCAACGGTGAGGTTTCAGTCCATGATGCGCGGTAGTCGAGTGCGGCGGCCTCACCCGTGCTCGGTGCAAGGTCGGCGTACGACTTGCTCACCGGCTCTTGTAAGTCGCGCACGAGCTGCAACCGTCCTTCGAGCAGCTCGCTGCCAAGTTCGACGAGGTGGTCGTTCCACACCGCCAGGGTCGCGGTGTCGAAGGAACCACGGGTGGTTGCCGCGCTCTTCAGCAATGCGTTGCGCTGCCTCAAGACGCGATCGAAGTCTGCCTTCACGCCAGCAAAGCGTGGCGTGCGCAGCACCAGAAGCTGATCGAGAAACGTACGTCGCCCATCGGGATCGCCTCGCACGATCGACAGGTCCTCGGGGGCGAACACAACGGCACGTAGGACGCCCAACAACTCTCGGGCGCGGGGAAGCGGTGACTTGTTGACGCGAGCACGGTTGCTCTTGCCAGGCAGGATCTCGACCTCGAGCAGCAAGCGCCGGCCGTCTCGCTCGACCGCCGCGCGGATCACTGCTTGGTCGGCACCGTGCCGGACGAGGGGCTGATCGGACGCGACCCGATGACTTCCGAGTGTTGCCAGGTAACCGATTGCCTCTGCGACGTTGGTCTTGCCTTGCCCGTTACGGCCAACGAGCACGTTGACGCCGGCTTCGAACTCGATCTGGGTGTGTGCGTACGAGCGGAAGTCGACCAGCTCGAGTGCTGTGACGTGCACGTGCTCACCAGCCCGTCGACGTCGTCACTGCGAACCGCGTCGTCGGGTCAGCCCGACAGGCGAACCGGCATGATGAGGTAGCGGTAGCTGCCATCACTCGCCACGCCCTCATCGCCGCGTCCAGCAATCACAGCTGGTTTCGTGGGCGTCGTGAACGAGATCTCGGTGTAGTCGGTACCCAACGCAGCTACTCCTTCTTGCAGGAACTGCGGATTGAATGCGATCGTCAACGGCTCACCGGTGAAGGTGCAGGGCAGGGTCTCGACGGCTTGAGCCTCATCACCTGTTCCCGCCTCGACGATCACTTGCCCCTCGTCGAACGTCAGACGCACTGGCGTATTGCGGTCGGCAACGAGCGCCACGCGCTTGACCGTCTCGAGGAAGGACGTGGAGTCGATCACCGCAACGGACGTCGACTCTGACGGCAGCAACGAGCGGTACTTCGGGAACTCCCCGTCGAGAAGTCGGTTGGTCGTGCGCCGGCTCTCACCGCCAGCGGCTCCCTCGAAACCAATGAGACCTTCGCCGGTGCCACCACCGGCGAGTGCGATCGTGACCGACTCAGAGTCTGCGAGTGCGCGTGCAGTTTCGGCCAGCGACCTGCCCTGCACCAGCGCAATGGTGCTGAGGTCGGTGCGACCAGGCGTCCAGCTCAGCTCGCGCACCGCCAGCCGATACCGGTCGGTGGCTGCGAGCACCAACCGGTCGCCCTCGAACTCGACCCGGATGCCGGTGAGGACCGGCAATGTGTCGTCGCGTCCGACCGCTACCGCAACCTGTCCGACGGCCTCAGCAAACACGTCACCAGGAAGCGAGCCGGCGGGGTCGGGCATCGCGGGAAGCGCGGGGTAATCCTCGCGAGGCAGGGTTTGCAGGCTGAAGCGCGCGGAACCGCACGTCAGCTGAGCCTTGCGCTCGCCGTCTTCGGTGGCGACCTCGACCGCCTCTGGCGGCAGGCTGCGGGTGATGTCGGCAAGCAGACGTCCGGACACCAAGATCGTGCCTGGCTCGGCGACGTCTGCGGGGATTTCGACTCTGGCCGAGACCTCGTAGTCGAACGAGCTGAGGGTCAGACCGTCGGTGTGTGCATCGATCAGGAGCCCTGCGAGCACCGGAAGTGGCGGCCGCGTCGGAAGACTGCGGGCGGCCCAGGAGACGGCCTCGGCGAAGACGTCACGTTCGACGCGGAACTTCACGGGAGATCCTCCGGATCACATGTCGGGTCGCAGGAAACCAGCAACCTCTGACGTTGCTGCGGGCTGGTCACTCTACGTGACAAGCGGGTTCGGTGGGGTTGAGGCGTGACTGCGGTGGTTGTTCTTCCTGATATGGAAATTCTCGTCGTAGTCGTCGGTGTCGTGGACAGTGGGGACATCGGGCAAAGCCGCAGGTCACATCGGTGAGCCGAATTCACAGGGGGATGTGACGGAAGCGCGGGCGACTGATGTGCCGACGTGGACGAGCGAGTGAACTCCCGATGACGTCCACTGGTTGTCCCCAGGTTTCGCGCGGTGTTCGACGGGAAGTCCACAGACTTGTCCCCAAGGTGTGCACCCAGCGTGACCACCGAACGCAACGACTTTCCGGGCCCCTCTGCCACGGCGTCAGCCCTGTTGAGCTTGGGACTTGATGCGGTTCGTCAGCTCGGTGACCTGGTTGTAGACGCTGCGCCGCTCGGCCATGAGCTGGCGGATCTTGCGGTCGGCGTGCATGACGGTGGTGTGGTCGCGTCCGCCGAACTGCTGCCCGATCTTGGGCAGCGACAGGTCGGTGAGCTCGCGGCACAGGTACATCGCGATCTGACGAGCGTTCACGAGCACCCGTGAGCGGGACGAACCGCAGAGGTCGTCGAGCGTGAGACCGAAGTAGGCGGCGGTCTGGGCCATGATCAACGCGCTCGTGACCTCTGGCGTGGTGCTCTCGGGGATCAGGTCTTTCAGGACGATCTCGGCGAGGGCCAGGTCGACCGGCTGCCGGTTCAGGCTGGCGAAGGCGGTGACTCGGATGAGCGCACCCTCGAGCTCTCGGATGTTCGTCGCGATCTTGCTGGCGATGAACTCGAGTACCTCTGGAGGTGCCTGCAGCTTCTCCTGCGCGGCCTTCTTGCGGAGGATCGCGATTCTGGTCTCGAGGTCGGGTGGTTGGACGTCGGTGGTCAGACCCCAGGTGAACCTCGTCCGCATGCGGTCTTCGAAGCCCGACAGCTGCTGCGGTGAGACATCGCTGGTGATCACGATCTGCTTGTTCGCGGTGTGAAGCGTGTTG
>DASUFV010000279.1:0-4014 GCA_036274415.1 Actinomycetes bacterium | reverse complement strand
CGAAAGACGGACCGAGCCCGAAGCCAGTGACGAGAGTCCCTGTGAGGCCTCTTCCTCCAACGACAACAACGCCACCACCTCCTCGCGTTCGCGACAGGGTTACACCTCCCCCACCTCCGCAGAATCACGATGACGATGTTGCGCCACCTCCAGTACGGAGGTACCCGCCGAGGGTGAAGACACAGTGCGTGACCATCGTGCCCAACCTCATTGGACAGGATCTCAAGGCTGCAGCGCCGATGCTTGGGAATCGCCTTTCGATCGGGGCCATCGAGCGACGCCGCGCGCCGGGACCGCCTGGATTCGTGATCGCCCAGTCTCCGAGGCCGGGGAGCCAGATCCGCTGTGGTTCCACCGTCAACGTTCTGATCGCGGAGCAGGAACCACGTCGATGTCAGGTTCCTGCTCTCGTGGATGCGCGGTTTGATAGCCCGCCTACAGAAATCCTCGAACGACATGGGCTCAAGCTGGGCCGCATTGACAGGCGACCTGCCCCTCGGCCGAAGGGAACGATCATCGACCAGTCTCCGGAGCCAGGCGCCTACGTGCCCTGCGGCTCTCCAGTCAATGTTCTCGTTGCCGTTTCGACGGATCCGCCGCCGCCGTGCCGAGTTCCAGATCTCCTGGAGGCCGGCCGCGTCGGACCGGCGAGAGACATTCTCGATAAGCAGAGACTCACACTCGGTCGCGTTGATACCCGGCCTGACCCGCGCCCCAGGGGAATCATCATCGACCAGTCACCGGAGCGGGGGGCGTATGTGCCGTGCGGCTCTCCCGTCAGTGTTCTCGTTGCCGTTCCGTTGGATCCACCACCACCGTGCCGAGTTCCTGATCTCCTTCAGGCAGGCGTCGGACCGGCGAGAGACATTCTCGATAAGCAGAGACTCACACTGGGCCGCGTTGAGACCCGGCCCAACCCGCGGCCAAGGGGAACCATCATCGACCAGTCGCCGGAGCCAGGTGCCTATGTGCCCTGCGGCTCTCCCGTCAATGTTCTCGTTGCCGTTCCGACGGATCCACCGCCGTCGTGCCGAGTTCCTGACCTTGTGGAGGCAGGCCGCGTCGGCCCGGCAACCGACCTACTCGCAGAACGGAGACTCACGCTTGGCCGCGTTGATACCCGGCCTGACCAGCGACCAAGAGGAACGGTGATCGACCAGTCACCGGAGCGGGGGGCGTATGTGCCGTGCGGTTCGCCAGTCAATGTCCTGGTTGCCGTCCCGCCTGATGTACAGCCGACGTGCCGCGTGCCGAGGCTGGTTGGTGCTGACGCACGCACGATCAGGAACGTCTTGAGCGATGCCCGCCTGTCGCTCGGATCAACCTCCTCACGTCAAGACGCGACGCCTGCAGGCACGGTCATCGAACAGCGGCCTCTCGCAGGATCGCCAGTTACCTGCGGCTCACTGGTAGACGTCATCGTGGCCGACGATCCGGAGTGCAAGGTTCCCTCGCTAGTCGGGCGCGATGAAAAGCAAGCGCTCGATCTCGTTGCCAATTCGCAGCTGCGCGTGGGTAATGTGCGCCGACAGGAATCCGACCAGGCTGCCGGCACGATTCTCACGCAGTCGTTGGGGCCGGGGACGACGGTGAAGTGCGATACGGCGATCGATGTGGTGGTAGCGCAGCACGTGACGCGTGTGCCGGCGCTGTCGGGGAATGACGTGCCCGCTGCCGGCCGGCGACTCACGCAATCGGGCCTGCGTCTCGGGAAGACTCTCGAGCGCGAATCGACATCGGCGCCCGGCACGGTGGTCGATCAGACGCCTGCCGCCAACACCATCGTCAACCCGGACAGTCCGGTGGATGTGTGGGTTGCGGTTCGGAAGCCTGTCATAGTGCCCAATCTCCAGGGGCAGGACCGCGCCAGCGCGGGGCAAACGCTTGCCGATATCGGCCTCAATCTCATGGAGCTTGGGAAGCGAGAGTCCAACGAAAAGGCTGGTAGTGTCGTCGGTCAGGTCCCGGCCGCCAACACATCCGTCAAGTGGGGAGCAGCCGTTGGCGTCTGGCTCGCCATTCCAGTGCCTCCTCCACCGGTTGCATGGGTACCTTCGCTGACCGGAGTGGCACAGACCGAGGCGCTCGGTCTCATTGGCAACGCGAAGCTCATTCCAGGAGCGATCGGTCAGCGTGAGTCCAGCCAAACACCAGGGACCGTCCTCGATCAGCGGCCTGCGGCGGGCACGCAAGTGCAGCCAGGTACTGCTGTAGACTTTACGCTCGCCATTCCCGTACGAAAGTCGATCGTCCCCGACCTCGTTGGTCAACGGCAGACTAGCGCAGAAGCTCTGCTCGGTCGCAACACGCTTCGAATCGGTGGTGTCGTTTCGCGTGCGTCACAGGAGCCGGCCGGCGTCATCGTCGACCAGAGGCCAGCTGCCGGACGCCAGGTCGATCCCGGATCGACCGTGGATGTCTGGGTCGCGGCACCGCTGCCACCTGTAAAGGTGACCGTTCCGGATCTCAGCGGCAGCTCTCAGAACGAAGCGACGGCGTCAATCCAGAATCTCACGCTGCGTATCGGCCAGTTCGGCGAGCGCGAGAGCAGCGAACCGCGTGGCACAGTGGTCGCGCAGGATCCGCTGGCGGGCACGGTCGTCGACGCGGGCTCGTTGGTTTCCGTCTGGCTCGCCGTTCCAATCGTGCCACCTCCCGTCACGCTGGTCACGGTGCCCCATGTCGTCGAGTCATCGCTGGACAGAGCGGTCTCGATGCTCGGTGAGGCCGGCCTCCGGACGGGCACCGTGGATCAACGGCCATCTGCGGCCTCGACGGGCACCGTGACGTTCCAGTCCGTGGAGGCGGGCGTCCAGGTTGCGCAAGGGACGGCGATCAACCTGGTCGTCGCAACGCGGCTTACTCCATGGTGGTCACTCGTTCCGCCATGGCTTAGTGGTGGTGCCTTGTTTGTGCTTGCAGTCGCCGCAACGGCGACGGTGAAACGAGTGCGGCGCAACCGAATCACGAGCACTCCAGCCCTCGTGCCCCACGTCGACGCGGGAACCCAATTCAGCGTTCCAGGCGACCACAACCTGACGAACTTCGAGATGGAGCTCGAGGCGCGGCGGGATAGCGGCGTGCAAACGCTGGACTGCCCCGAAGAATTCATTGCCGGCTATTGGTCTGGCAAACAGGAGCCGTCATGGTAACTCTCGATCAGTTCTTTCTCGATGGCGAAACGGATCTCACCGGGCACATCAAGACAGCGCTCGCCGAGCAGCATCTGGATGTGAAAGGGGGAAGCGGCGGGATGCTGGCCTGGCGCATGATACCGAAAGCCGTCGCCGGACAGCTGTCCTCGTTGCTGAACATCGGCTTTGGCGACATCCTGGTCGGCGCGTGGAACAAGTCCTACGCCTTGCGACAACAGCTCCAGAAGAGCGCGAAGTCGCCAGAGAAGGACTTCTTCCTGGAACTGGTCGAGCACACGATCAAGTCGACGCACGATCCGTACATCGCGCTGCTCAAAGACGGGCGGGAAATCGGCCGGCTGCCGTTCACGATCTCATTGGAGCTCGTTCTGCAAGGAGCGGTGCTGCGCATCCGCGACGGCGCCGTGCGCGAAGTTCAGATGGGCCAGATCAAGGGCAAGGGCGTGGTGAAGCTCGCCGGCGCCACGTTGATCGAGAAACAGCTCTCGCCGGTCAACGTACCGGGCACATTCGAAGTCGGAGCCCAGCCAATCAGCCTGCGCCTGAGCGCCTGAGTGCGTTCGGTTGCAGGCCGCGGACACGCACTCAAACGACATGACGGCCCCGTCGAGGATTCCAGGCGACATACTATTTTCCCGACGCCGGGGTGTTGAGAGGTCACAGGTCGTGTCGGTGATGCCAAAGTGACGTTCATCACCAGGGTCGTGAAAGTCGGTGATGGCCCGCGTGGCGGCGCGATGTTCCGTGAATTTGAGGATCGCCGATGGCGAGGATATCGGGCCCTCTGAGTAATCAGGCGTCGGTCTGAATGCGGGTGATGCAGACAGGCAGGCAGAGACGATTGCCCACCGCAGATGAC
>DASUFV010000278.1:0-2053 GCA_036274415.1 Actinomycetes bacterium | reverse complement strand
ACGCACCGGCTCGGCTACGACAGGTCCCACCCCCGGCACGATGTCGAGGTCGACCCCGATCGCCTTCAGCGGCAACACGATGTCGCTGAAGAAGATGGCTGCGTCCACGCCGTATCGGCGTACCGGCTGAAGTGTGATCTCGACGACCAGGTCGGGGCGCGTGCAGGCCTCGAGCATGGTCGTGCCTTCGCGGATCGCCCGGTATTCAGGCAGCGACCGTCCCGCCTGCCTCATGAACCACACCGGCGTGTGCGGTACCCGCTGGCGTCGACAGGCGCGGGCGAACACCGAGTTCGTCGGATCGTTGGGCATGGTGTCGTCGTGGCGTGGAGCGGAGTCGTCAGGCACGGTGAGTCATCGTGTCACGCGCCCTGGTGCGTCGTTGTGCCTGTGTCGTGCCACGAGCACCGTCACCCTGCGGCAAGCAACAAGATGCCCGCCAGGGCCAGGGCGACGCCGTACGCCTGCAGCCGGGTGAGGCGTTCACCGAGCACGGTCCTGGCCAGCAACAGGGTCGCGACCGGGTACAGCGAGCCCAACACTGACGTGACGCTGAGCAGCCCCAGAGTGGAAGACCATGCGAACGCTCCGTTCGCTGCGGCGTCCCCCGCGCCGACTCCGGCCAGCCCGGGAAGGTCACGCCAGCGGACACCGACCAGCCGCGTGATGATCACAACAGGGATGAGCATGAGCCCGACGCTGGTGGAGCGTTGGACGAGAAGCGTCATGCCAACGCTGTACTGCCCGCCACCGTCGAGACAGACGAACGCGGCACCGAAACCCAGCGCTGCGATGAGCGCCAGTGCGATCGACTTGGTGTGCACTTGACGGGCGCTGGCGTCGTCGCGCGGGATGTCTGGACCCCCGGCGAGCACGACCCCGACGAACCCCACTGCGATACCGGCGAACTGCATGACCGACGGGCGGTCGCCGTCCACGATCAGCCCCCAGGCCACGGGCACGACGATTCCGGTCGCGGCGATCGGAGACACCACTCCCATGACGCCGATCGAGAGCGCCCAGTAGAAGCACACCAAGCCGATGGGCCCGACCAAGCCGGCCGCAACGCCCCACCAGAAGTAGCCAGACGAGTCGTCGAAACTTCCCAAGACCCACACGGTCGGGATGATCAACGCCAAGGCGATGCCCTGAGACACCAGAACCACGACGACCGCGGCGATACGCCGTGTGAAGATGCCACCGAAGAAGTCCGACGTGCCCCACAGCAGGCTCGAGAGCAAGGCGAGTGCAGCGGCCATCGCGGCAAGGCTAGAGGGGACGTCGCGCGCGTCGCGCAGCGGTGGCGCGGGGCGTCCCACGTACCCTGATCCGGTGACCGTTCCGGACTCTCCGCCGGAGACCTTCTCCCGGGCGCTGCAATCGCTGCGCGCCGTGCGACTGCGTCCGGAGATCACCTGCGACGAGGCACCAGCCCCGCAGCGTCTGGCTCCCTTCTCGGTGGCCCTGACCGCCGACGTGATGATCGGCGAAGAAGAGGTCGGGTCGGGCCGTTTCGTAGTGCTCCACAATCCAGACGGACACGACGCCTGGGACGGCACCTTCCGCGTCGTGACCTTTGCCCGAGCCGGGCTCGACCCAGAGATGGCCGCTGATCCGCTCGTCACCGGGGTCGGCTGGTCATGGCTGATGGAGTGCCTGGCCACGCACGACCTGGCGCCGAATGCGGCCAGCGGCACCGTCACGCGGGTGGCGTCGGAGAGCTTCGGGGCGATGTCGGAGCGGCCCACATCGGCCGAGATCGAGATCCGCGCGTCCTGGACGCCGACCGACGAGAACACCCTCGGAGACCACTTCGCGGCCTGGGGCGACCTCTTGTGCACCGCGGCGGGGCTGCCACCGCTTCCGGCCGGTGTGGTACCGCTCAGCCGCCGCTGACGATGTCCCCGGCTCAGGCGTGACGCCTGATTTCCCTAGCTCAGCATCGAGAATCGGGCATATCGCCCCCGAGGATCTACCGAGAGCGTTCCGTCGCGGTCTGCTCGGACGCCGATCTTGGCGGGCATTTCGCCTACAGGCTCTCGGCGTGGCTACC
>DASUFV010000277.1:0-9330 GCA_036274415.1 Actinomycetes bacterium | reverse complement strand
GTCTCCCGAACGATCGTCGTACGACAGCGAGTCAGCGCCGCTCCCACCGTCGAACTCGTCCGCCCCGTCCCTGGAGTCTTCAACGACCAGGTCGTCGTTCCCGGCCCCACCCTTGACGTCGTCGTTGTTGTCCGCCCCGGTCAAGTGGTCATCCCCGTCGCCGCCGATCAGGGTGTCGCTCCCGCGGTACCCATAGAGGTAGTCGTCTCCGCCTCCACCATTGAGCAGGTCGCTGCCGTCCCCGCTCGGCTCATCACCGGCATCGCCGTACAAGGAGTCGCGCCCAGGCCCGCCAAAGAGCCGATCAGAGCCCTCACGCCCGAGGACCTCCACTTTGGGCGCGCCACGACCGTCCAGCACGTCATTTCCAGGGCCGCCGTCCAGGCGCCAGACGTCGACACCCGTCATGGTCACATCGACGTCTTCATCACCGTTGAGGGTGCCCTGACCCGCCTTGACGAAGCCCAGCCGGTCCGAGCCACGCCCACCGAGCAAGGTGACCCGGTCAGTGCCGGCCCCCAGGTCGAGGTCGAACTCGATCTCGGACGCGCCGTTGCTCTCGGACGTGGCGCCTGGGGTGAACCCGCCGTTTTCGAGGTTGAGGTAGATGTCCTCGGAGAGCGTCGATCCGACCACCTTGACCTTGTTGGTGGTGTCGGTGGTAGCCCCTTCGCACCCCTTCCAGTTCTCGCCTGAGGCGCGGTAACCGATCTTCTTGGTGCCCAGCGAGCGCTCGATCATCAGCCAGCCCGTCGTGTCGGAGTTGTTGATGGTGAGCGTGACCAGCTTCTTGGACTTGGAGTAGGTGCAGTCGGTCACCTCCGCCGTTGCGGACGGCGGCAATGCAAGAAGCGGCGCGCCCGCCAGGATCAGGGCGAGCGATGTACGAGCCAGGATGCGCATGGGAGAACTCCTCTTCGGGTTCGCCCAGGGTGGCAGCGAGTCAGCGGCTGCTCAACGAGGCTCACCGGAGAGGCGTAAACCGAACGGGTGGGAACGGCGAACTTGAGCGCCCGCCCGGGGGAACGGGGGGCCTCAGGCTTCCAGCTCGGCGGTCCTGCGATCGATGAACGAGCGGATCTCGGCGTCCACGGCCTCGTCGATGCCGGGGTCCTCGTAGGACTCCAGCAGCTCCTTCCAGGTGGTCGTTGCGACACTCGTCACCGAAGGTGAGCCCATCTTGACCCACGTCGGGTAAGCCTGCGCCCGGAACATCGGGCTCATGAATGACTCGGTGCGGAAGTGCTCGAGGGTGTGATCGTCGGCCAGGAACAATCCCCCCGGTCCTTGTCGCTCGATCACTTCATATGCGAGCTGCGTGTCATCGACGACGATCCCTCGTCGAATGCGCTCGAACATCTTGAGCACGTCGACGTCGAACGCCAGCTTCTCGTAGGACGCGGTGAGCCCACCCTCGATCCACCCGGCCGCGTGCACGACGAGGTCGCACTCGGCCAAGTACGTCGCCCACAACGACATCGTGCTCTCAGTGGCCGTCTGCATGTCCAGGTCGAGACCCGAGCAGAGCCCGCCTCCGCCACGAAGCGGCAACCCGTATCGCCGTGCCAGCTGAGCGCCGGCGAGCGTTGCGAGCACAGACTCCGGAAGGCCGAGCGACGGCCCACCGGACCGCATGTCCAGCCCGTTCAGGAAGGTGCCGAGGATGCAGGGTGTGCCCGGCCGCACGAGCTGAGCCATCGCAACACCTGACAGAGTCTCGGCAACCAGGAGCGAAAGGCCGCCGGCCAGCGTCACGGGGGCCGACGCGCCTGCCATCAAGAACGGCGTGATCGCGACCGGCTGACCGAACTCGGCCAGGGCCATCAGCTCTTCAACCATCAACGTGTCCCACACCAAGGGACTGTTCGGGTTCACGATCCCGATCACCGACGGCTGACGGCGGAGCGCGTCTTCGCCACCAGCAGCGATCGACGCGATTCGCAGACCATCTCGTGTACGCGGTCCCGTAGCGCCGTACAGGATGAACGGACGGGCGCTCCACCGCAGGACTGCGTAGTCCATTTCGAGATGGCGGCTCAGGTCGTTGAGGTCTTGCGCCTCGGTTGTCCCGCTCTGCAACACCGGAAGCACGTTGGACGCGTGGGCCATCTTCACGAGTTCGATGAACGACGCGATGTCGCCATCACGCCTACCGCGTTCCTCATCAGAGACGAAAGGTGAACCACCGGTCGGCGTGTGCAGCA
This sequence comes from Actinomycetes bacterium, assembly GCA_036274415.1. Taxonomy (GTDB): domain Bacteria; phylum Actinomycetota; class Actinomycetes; order JAHEKZ01; family JAHEKZ01; genus JAHEKZ01. The sequence goes on along the minus strand of DASUFV010000277.1, from coordinate 7,126 downwards.
GACTTCCGCCGCCGACGGTCACCGCGTACCGAGGATCACGACCCTGCAGCGTGAATTGCGCCGGAGCCTTTGCAAGCTGCTCCATGACGAACCCGGCGTCCCATTTGACCCTGGTTCCTTCGACCCGCTGACCCGCCTCTTCGAGCATCTTCAGCATGAGGTCGCTGTGAACCTCGGTGCCGATGTTCTCCAGGACGCGCATCGCCTGGGCGTGAACCGCATCGAGGTCTGACTCGCTGAGTGGCTCGCGGCTGAACACGGGGGGCCGCAAGCCTTCGGTGCTGGCTGGTGCCGCTGATATCGTCATGGCCCTGTCCTGTCGTGGATCTGCCTATCATCTGGCCAAAGCGGGGCAGGAACCCAAGCGGTCACCCAAATGGAACGCCGCGTTCGGCGCCCTGGTGGCCGCGCGACCTTTGTCGCACACGGCAGCACACGGCACCAACAGGCTGGAAGAACCGAGCAGGACCGGGAGGGTCGACGTGGCGCGAGGGGCCGGGCAGGTCTTCCTGCACGTCGGGGTACCCAAGACCGGCACCACCTTCTTGCAGGGGGTCATGGCCGCCAGTCGCAAGACCCTCAAAGAACACGGCGTCCTCTATCCCGGGCCGAATGCCGGTCATTTCTGGGCCGCGCAAGACCTCACCGAGCACCTGTTCCTCGGCAGGGAGAATCCGAAGGTTCCTGGGTCGTGGGCGAAGGTTGTTCGGCAGGCGCGACGTTGGCCCGACACCACCGTGATCTCGCACGAACTCTTCACCTTGGCAACGCCCGAACAGGTGCGCCGCGCGGCCTCCGATCTGAGCCAGAGAGAACTGCACGTGGTGCTCACCGTTCGTGATTTCGATCGGCAGCTGCCCGCCGTGTGGCAGGAACGGCTGAAGAACGGAGGCCGGGTCAGCTTCGCCACGCACTTCACCCAGGCACTTGAGCACGACGCGGCTCGTCCCGCAGAGTCGCTGGGCTTCTGGCGCCAACAGGATGCTGTCGGCATTCTTCGGCGATGGTCTGAGGTGTTGCCGCCGGAGCGCATCCACGTGATCACCATTCCCCAACCGGGAGCACCGCGCGACACGTTGTGGCGTCGCTTCGCCCAAGTCGTTGGCTTCGACGCGGATCTCGTCGATCTCGCAACCGTCAAGACCGCGCGCAACGTTTCACTCGGGCCGCCGCAAGCGCGGCTTCTCCGTCGCATCAACACCAGGCTGCGTGACTCGCTACCACCGGGCGTCTACCGATCGGTGATCAAGCGTTATCTGTCCGAAGCGGACGCCGGCATGAGTGGCTCCGCGGCGTATGGCTTGACGTCATCGCAACGCGAGACAACGCGGCGTTGGTCGCAGGAACTCCGAGATGCCGTGATCTCCGGCGGCTACGACATCGTGGGTGACCCGGACGAGCTCGTTCCCGACCCACCCGAAACGGAGGCCACGCTGTCGTTCGACGACGTCCCCGCAGCAGACGAAGCCAAGGCAGTTGTGAGCTCGGCCGCCGCCCTTGTGAGGTATGCGCCGGACGCCCGTGCTGGTCGCGGATGGCAGGCGAGCGCAGTGGTGGGACGCCTGCGAGGCCGCGGCTAAGGTGGCCGCCGTGCCAACGAACTCTTCTGTCTTCCTGCACATCGGCCTGCCGAAGAGTGGCACCACCTTCCTCCAGCGAGTGCTCGCCGAGCACCGTCCGATCTTGACCGAACAGGGACTCCTCTACCCGGGTGAGCGCGCAGACCACTTCCTGCCGGCCCAGGATGTGATGGAGCGGCCGTTCCGGGGTCACGAGGACGCCAGAACCGAAGGCAGCTGGCAGCAGACGGTGGACGAAGTCAACGCTTGGTCTGGAAATGCCCTGATCTCGCACGAGACCCTCACCGTCGCCACACCCGAGCACATCACTTCGATGGTCTCGGCGTTTCCCGACCGAACAGTCGAGGTCGTCATCACCGCACGCGACCTCGCCCGCCAGCTCACCGCGAGCTGGCAAGAGACGATCAAGAACGGCCAGACGCACACGCTCGCCGAGTACGTCGAGAAGGCACGACTCAAACAAGGGCAAGACACCACATCGGGCTTTTGGTACTGGCAAGACCTCGAGGGGTTGCTCGACCGTTGGCGTGAGGTCATCCCCGGTGAACGAACGCACTTGGTCACCGTGCCACCGCCCGGGAGGCAGCCGGGTCTCCTGTGGCGACGCTTCGCGAGCGTCCTGCACATCGATCTTGCTACCGAGGAACTTGCCGATCGGCGTGCCAATGTCTCGCTCGGTCTTGTGGAGACCGAGTTCTTGCGCCGCCTCAATGTTGATCTCGGAGACACCGTGGACTGGGCGACCTACCGTGAGCAGGTGAAGCAGTTTCTCGCGCAGCGCACGCTGCCGCGGTTCGAACAGTCCGGCCCGATCGTGCTCTCCGCCGATGATCAGCTGTGGGCAGCCCAACGGTCGAAAGAGCTGGTGCAGCGCCTGGGCGGCATGCCGATCCAGATCCACGGTGAGCTCGCCGAACTCGAGTCGCCGGAGGCGCCGAGGGAAGGGACCGACATCAGCGAGGAAGCAATCGTCGAGATCGGTGTGCGTGCAATCGCCCACCTCTTGCGCAAGATCGGGCGGACCTCCGCCGAGACCGCGCCGAGTGGTGTCCGATGAGCGCGCCAGCGATCTGTCTGCACATCGGCGCTATGAAGACCGGGACGACATACGTCCAGCGCATGTTGGGCAGCAACCAGGATGTGCTGGCCGAGCACGGCATCGCCTACCCCATGCCCTGGTCGGATCAGGTCGAGGCCGTACGCGACATCCTCAAGATGAAGGGTGGTAGCCATCTGGGCTCGATCGAGGGCCGATGGAAGCTCATGGTCGACCGGCTGCACACGTGGGAGGGGCCTCGCGCCGTTCTCTCAGTCGAGTTCATTTCATTCGCTGACCCTGACCAGGTTCGCACCATGGTTGACGACCTCGCGCCCAGCCAGGTCTCGGTCGTGCTGGGCGCGCGAGACCTCGGACGCGTGCTGCCTGCTCAGTGGCAGACGGCGGTTCGAAATGGCCGCCGTACCACCTACCGCGAGTACCTCAAGGGTGTCACGGCTAAACGAGCCACCGGAGTCAAGCGGCATTTCTGGAAGCGTCAGGACATCGGGTCGATCGCGGCGAGATGGGCTGCTGTTGTCGGCAAGGAGAACGTCATCGTGGTGACGGTGCCACCTTCGCGCTCCGACCCCGGCCTGCTGTGGCAGCGCTTTGCCAAGGCGATGGAGCTCGACTTCGTCTCACTCAGCGAAAGGACGCCGAGCAACGAGTCGCTCGGGCTCACCGGCACAGAGCTGCTGCGCCGGATCAACGTGCAGGCTGATGCGACAGAGATGAGCACCTGGTCGTACCAGCACGGCATCAACCGTGCGCTGTCGCACCAACTGCTGCCGGATCTACCGGACGCGCACACCGGTCTCGGAGTACCCGACGAGTACCACGACTGGGTGCGGTCGGAGTCGGCGCGCGTACTCGACGAGCTCGAAGCATCTGGCGTCAACATCGTCGGCGACATGGCCGACCTCGAGCCCCGCCTCACGCCACGTGGATCGTTCGTGTGGCCTGAGGACCTACCCGATGCAGAACTCTTGGAGTTCGCGGTGGCGGCGCTCACTGCCGCGGGGGGTCGATTCGCCGAGCTCAAGCGCGAAGGAATGGAGTCGCGAGGCGGCAAGAAGGGCCGAAAGGGCAAGCGAACGACGCCGCGGGCCGACGAGTCATGACCCCAGTCGTCCACCTACACATCGGCGAGCCCAAGTCTGGCACCACGTATCTGCAGGCCATCCTCGAAGAGAACCGTGCTGTCCTTGAGTCAGCCGGTTTGGTCACGCCGGGCAAACGGATGCAGATCCGAGCTGCGCAGGATGCGATCCGTGGAACCTCAGACGGGGAGCTATGGAGAAAGCTCGCTGACGAACTGCTCAGCTGGCCGGGGCCAAATGCCCTGATCTCGATGGAGACGCTGTGCCGGGCGGCACCACCGGCGGTGAAGAAAGCGGTGGAGGCCTTTCACGGAGCCGACGTGCGAGTGCACCTCACCGTGCGCGACGTGCTTCGCTCGCTGCCGGCGCAATGGCAGCAGACGACTCAGCACAGGAAGACGTGGAGCTGGTCGGAGTACTCGACCGCGGTCATGACGCACGACGGCAGTCACCCCGCAACCAACAACTTCTGGTCGCAGCACGACCTCGAAAAGATCCTGAAGCGCTGGGTCAAGGTCGTGGGAGTGCAGAACGTCTGCGTGGTCACAGTGCCTCAACCGGGGGCGGCTCCAATGCTGCTGTGGCAGCGCTTCGCCGAGGCCCTCGCACTCCCAGAGGTCGACGTCACGCCCCCTCAGCAGTCCAACGAGTCTCTGGGCCAGGTCTCCGCCGAGCTGATGCGCCGCGTCAATGTGGCGATCGAGCCGCTGCAGTTCTCTGAGAAGCAGTACAACCAAGCGGTGAGGGCGATTCTCGCCCGAGACGTGCTGGCACCCCGACGCGCGAAGGAGCCGAAGGTGTTGCCGCCGGAAAGCGCACGGCCGTGGGCGGACCGTGAGTCCGAGCGCCTCATCGAAGCCGTCCGAGCGTCAGGAGTCCGTGTGGTCGGCGATCTTGAAGACCTTCGGCCGCACGCGTCCGGCTACGCCCCGAACGCCACCGAGCCCAATGACACCGAGTTGCTCGACGCTGCAATGGACGCGGTGCGTGGCCTGGTGCAGAACCTCGCCAACACTTAAGAACCAGGCAACGGCGACGCGTCAGGAATCGCGGCGACGTTCGCGATAGCTGCGGTAGCGCGTCAAAGCCGCCGATCCGAGCCTGGTGCGATCCGCCAGCGAAGCAACTCGTGATCGGTATCGCTGTAGTGATGTGGACTCGCTGAGTTGTCGTCTGAGTCGGCTCTCCGACCGCCTGCGGTCATCACGCATGCGACCCATGCGCACGAGCAGGCCGGCAATTCCGTCAACTGCGGCGTCGATGATCTCCTCACTCGTGGGCTCGGGCTCTCCTGCCGCAAGGTCGTCAGTGATCTCCAACGTGGTCAGGTCACCGACGATGTCGCAGCCAGCCGCACTAAGACCGGCGATGTTGCGTTCGGTCTGCGCACGTACCTCGTCGGTCAAGTTCTCGGGCAGACGGGGACGCCCCGACTTCGACCTCGGCCCAAGGATCTGAGTGGCGAGGATGTCCCGGGCGATCCCACTGTGGTGCCACCGCGGGAAGGACTCCGGGAGCGCGATGTTCACTCGACGCAGCACCTCGGCCTCGGCCATTCCCAGCGAGTCGTTTCCTTGGACGACGCGATCTGGCGCGGCTTCCGGATCGACGCCAACAACACCTGCGAAACGCCACCAGAGCTCATCGTGCGGCGAGCCCGGCGGCGGAAGCGTCATGAGATGGAACCGCTCTGGTGCGACGCCGGTGGTCCAGCGCCGCACGACTTCGGTCGGATCGTGCACCAGCCAGAACCAGTGACCTGGGCCCTTGTCGCGCGACGCGAAGACGCGGCCGACCCAGTCGGGGTACGTCAGCTGAGAACGGTGTTTGACGTACTCCTGGTACTCCGATGGCAGGAGACGGGCCAGGTTGCGCGTGGCATAGACGACGTGCACTTCTCGTGGCGCCAGACTCTCGACGGCGTGCTTGACCTGCTCCGGCGAGAGAGACGCGAGGTGCTCATCGGAGATGATCGTGGTCGGTGCCTCGCTCTTGACCGCTAGTGCCGCGAGCAGATCCCAGCAACCGGCCCAGTCAGGGCGCGGATCGTTGGGGTTGTACTCGACGCCTCGGATGTCGTGACCGGCGCGGTAGTGATCACCCGGCCCTTGGCCGACGATGTGGAGACCCGCCCGACGAAGCTCGGATCGGTTGCGCCAGAGAATCCCCTGGAGGTATGTGGTCCCGGTCTTGGGCGCGCCGACGTGGATGAAGACCCGCTTGACGCCATCTCCCCTCGACACCGATGCCTCGTCAGCCCTCACCGGAGTTCCAGGTATCGATCCACGCTTTCGGGTCAGTCACCTCGGGGACCGCGGTCCGATACTGCTCGGCAAGCTCGTCCCACTCCGTTGCAAGCTTCTGATGAATCGCGATGCTGCGCTTCATGATGTCCGCGAACCGTTTGGGATCACGCTTGTACCAGGAGGCACCGGCTCCGTCGGCGGTCGTCACGATCGCTGAGTCGAACTGACTGAGCAGCCACCAGCGAACGTCCATCGACGGCACGCGGACCTCTGGACGCTGCTCGCTCATCGGGTTCACCTTGCGGAACTGCTTGACGGCACCGACGGCCGCCGTCGTGAGGCGGCCGACCATTCCGCGAGGCTCAGTCGGGTCTTTGCCGCGCTTCGGAGGCTTGCGGCGCTTCGGCTGCGGGAAGGCGTCCGGATCAGTCTCGACGATGGCGTCTGCCTCTGAGGCGCGATAGGCGCGGATCTCGGCCAGCTTGTTGGGCAAGGTCCGGTGCATGTGATCGGGGCCGGACAGCACGTCTTGCAGCGCCCAGAGCCGCAGCTCCGCTGCGCTGTACTGCATCGACATTGCGTGCTTGAGCTGAACAGCCAACGACTCGATCAGCAGTCGTCCCCCGCGCTCATACGGAGAGTGGATCAACGCGGCAACCAAGCGGTTGCGCGCGTGGTGGTAGGCCTGCCAGTCGATCGTGTCGTCCTTGTCGGTCCACGGCACGTGCCATACCGCAGCACCGGGAAGCGAGACCGTGGGAGTGCCGGCCTCCTGTGCGCGAAGGCCGAAGTCTGCGTCGTCCCACTTGATGAAGACAGGCATGGCGAGCCCGATTTCGCGCACGAGGCTGGTCGGGATGAGGCACATCCACCACCCGTTGTAGTCGACGTCGATCCTGCGGTGCAGCCAACGTGTCGCTCGCAATGGGCACGTGGAGAAGTTGAGCGCATGCCGCGTGTGAGGTGCGGGGCCCCAGAAGAAGCGGTACTTGTTGACCCGCTCACCCCATGCATGAATCATCGAACGCACGTGCATGTTGAGCATGTGACCGCCGACGATGATGCGCTGACGCGCCAGGTCGGCGAACGTGACGGCGCGAAGGATGCCTTCCGGCTCAACCAGTACGTCGTCGTCGAGCAGCAGGACGTACTCACTGGACG
>DASUFV010000276.1:0-10648 GCA_036274415.1 Actinomycetes bacterium | reverse complement strand
CCGTGCATCGCAATATGTGCCACGTTTACTTCAAACCCCACACGCTCCCGAAGGCTTCCCACGATCGGCTCGATCACCTCGGCCGGAACGCTCTGGACGCCGCCGCACACCGTGCACACCAGGTGAACGTGATCACTCTCGTCCGCCGGGTGGTAGGTCGGAGCCCCATGGCCGAGGTGCGTATGAGTGACGAGATCGAGCTCCTCGAGCAGGTCGAGCGTGCGGTAGACGGTCGAGAGGTTGACCGACCCGAACTCCGCCTGCACCTTCGCGGCGATCTCCTCCGGCGTGCTGTGGCCCAGCTGGCGCACGGCGTCCAGCACGAGCTGCCGCTGGGGCGTGAGCCGGTAGCCGCGCGCCCGCAGCTCGTCCTGCCAGCCGGTCGTCGGCTCTTGCGCTGTCACGTCGCACGCACCAGTCGCGCGGACAGGTGCGGCTGCATCGTCTCGCCAACCGCAGCCATGTCGAACGCCCAGAGCAAGTCGCCCTCGACGAGCCCATACATGCGATGGCCCGCGGTGTACTCCTTCGCGGACGCCGTACGCGCCACCATGTCGGTTCGGATCTCGAGGCGAGGGCCGTCCACCGTGCCCTCCCAGATCTCGGCGAATCCGGTCGGGTGCGAGAGCAGCACCTCGAGGCGTCCGTCGTTCTGCGGCCGCCAGAACCCGGTCTCTGTCGCGGCGGGTCGCACGCGCGCGCCTTCGGCGTCCAGGATCCAACTGCGTGAGGTGTACGCGAGGAAGGGCTTGCCGTTCTGCGTGAACGTGATCTCTTGCTCGAAGCGGAAGTCGTCGATCGTCGGGTAGCCGCCGACTCCGTCACCGCGCCAGATACCGAGCAGCCAGGCGATCGGGGCGCATTCCGGCGCTAGATCGGCCGGAATCTCGAACATGGCTCTGGATGGACTGTGCCCGAGTGGGCTAGCTCTGACCCTTGTAGAGCTTGTAGACGACGTAGAAGGAGAACCACGCGATCAAGATCGACACGGCCACTAGGAGGGCGGTGTAGACGACTTCGAGCATGCGGCCATCCTACGGTGGTCGGCACGGCATAGGGAGGCGAGCCGAGTGAGCCAGGACTCCAACGGCGGCGCGACCGGCGATCCGGTCGACCCGGTCGCCTTCGTCGATGACGTCAAGCAGGTCGAATCCGTGGTGCATACCGGACGCGGGGGCGACGAAGACGTCGATCATGCGGCAGTGCTCCACGCCGAGCAGAAAGCTCACGCAATCGCTGGCGCGGTGTACGGCACGATCTTGGCCACGACGGTGGTGGCCAGCCTGGGGCACGACCCCGACAAGCTCGATCGCGCGATCGCGATCGTGTTCTTCACGTCCCTAGTCTTTTGGGCGGCCCATGTTTACTCGCTGATCGTCGCCGGACGAATGGTCGCGCGCCGGCAACTGACGGTCACTGAGGTTCGCGAAATTGCGGCGCGCGAGTGGCCCATGCTGCAGTCGTGCGTTCCAGTGCTCATCCCGCTCGTGCTGGGTGTCACCGGAATCATCAGCCGAGACAACTCTGCCGATCTCGCCATCCTGGTCGGAATCGGTGCGCTGTTCTTCTACGGCATCTTGCTCGGTATTCGCGAAAGACGCGGTCGCATGAGCATCGTCTGGAACGCGCTGGTGATCGGGTCGTTCGGCGTGCTCATCCTGCTGCTCAAGATTGTCGTGCACTGACCCGCTACGCGCTTTCGCGCCTGTTTTCGACGAGCTCGTCCACCATGTTGCGCAACTCCGCAACGTCCGACCTCACGTGTGACTCGTTCACTCCGTTCGCCACCGCTCGCTTGATGACGTAGTAGAGCGCCATCAGTGCAATGGCGTAGTAAGCCAAGATGATGAGGTAGCCCATAAAGGCCTCGCAGTCTCGAAGTGTCGAGGCGTGATCATGTCACGCGCCGCTGCGCCAGGAGTTAGGGGTTGAGGAATCGATTGCGGCGGTGAATCGCGTGCCGCTGCAAGACGTCCGACACGAACTTGCGGTACTCCGGCGTTGTGCTCGGTGGAAGCTCGACCGTCACGGCCGTCTTCTTCTTGAACTTGGGGTTGAACCAGGATGTCATCGTTCCGCCGCCGGAAATCTGGATGTGTGACTTCGGCAGGTTCAAATGGCGCGAGAGCCAGCGCGTCACCTCCTTGTCGCCGCCGGAGAAGTCGACGGACGCCAACGGTTGGTGCAACGAGATGACCGTGTGCGGCTCCACGCGGCTGAAGAACCGCACGATGGCTCGCGTCTCCGGCTCGGACGCCGGACGCGGCCCCGACCAGTAGCGCGTGCCTTTGCCTTGCTTCACCCACGTGCGGCTCGGGAAGTTGCGGTTGAGGTCGACACCGCGCGCGTTCGTGCGGGTGCCGCGGTGGCGTCCGTCGGGGTTCATGGTCGGGATCAGCCACAGTGCGACGTTGTTGATCGGCTGGGCATTGAGCAGTCGGTTCAACACGACGTACGGCCCAGCCGGCTCGTCGCCGTGCATCTGGCCCATGACCAGGTAGCGGTGGGGGGCGTCCCGATCACCGATCAGGAACGCGCGAATCGGACGCCCCTTGCGCGACTTGCCGATGATGAACTTCCGCGGCTTGGGTTTGGCCTGAGCCTCCGCGGCGTCGGCGCGGTCCGGCGTCCAGAGGTCTGGAAGTGCTGCGGCGCCTAGTGCGGCAGCGCCAGTGATTCCGGCTGTCGTGAGGAAGTCGCGGCGGCTGATCTGATCCATGCGGTCCAGTATCGGCACGAAGGTCGTCGAACTGTCGAATCGACTTGGCCAAGACGCTAGGCGCGGAGGCGATAGCCGGAGTAGCGTCCGTCACACCTCGGGGAGGCCACAAGCCACTGGAGCTGATCATGCGCCTGACACGCCTGTTCGCCGCCGCCGCGTCCACCGCGATGGCGGCAGGCCTGATCGCCGCCGGGGCGCCGGCGCAGGCGTCCCATCTTCCGGAGTCGAATGCCGAAGCGTTGGAGATCCTGGCCGACTACTACCAGGGCTACTGGTGGGACCACACCGACCTGACCGTCGCCGTCCAGACCGTCCGCAAGGCGAAGCCTCGTTACATCGCGGCGGTCCACGACGCGATCGAGACGTGGGACTCGGTGCTGCGCGAAGAGTTCGACGACCTGATCACGCTGACCGACGTGACCAACGAGACGCGCAACAAGCAGAAGGCCGACATCGTGCTGCACTACGCACCCAGCGCAGGCGGTCAGGCGTTCAGCGGTTACGCACTCTGCGGCGCGAGCAGCTGCCACAACATCCTCGTCACGTCCGACTTCGCCGGCGAAGCGGCCTACCGGCCCGAGTACCTCGGCTTCGTGACGCTGCACGAGCTGGGGCATGCACTCGGCCTCGGGCACGCGACGAACCTGGAAGAAAGCACCGATCTCATGGGGTACGGCTGGAGCGAAGAGATCGACCCGGTCATGTCCGACTGCGACCTGGACGCGGTGAAGTACGTGTTCGGATGGGCGTTCGACGGCACCGATCCCGTGAAGCCACCCGAGAACGGCCCTTACGACTGCTCGCAGTCCTAGGCGGCTCGTGCCTCGTCGGTGATTCGGATCGGAAAGCCGAGCACCCGCAGCCGACGCACTTCGGCGACGACTCGAGTTGGTAGCAGCGTGCCCGGGAGCACGGGCACTTCGACGCGGACGCCGGTAGGCCAGGTGAATCCGGCGCGAGCTTGGCTGTCGATGGCCAGCTGGATGCGTTTGACCATGGCCGCGCCACCGTCAACGGCTTCGGCGTAGCCCCATCGCGCAATGCGCAGACCGGACTCCTCGATCTGCTCGTGGCGACGCTTCTCGCGCCACAGCACATTCGCGACGCTGGCGGCGTCCGCGTACTTCAGCTTGCCGTCGCACTCGCCGACGACGCCGAGCTCCATCCAGAGGAAGTCGACTCGGTACCAGCGATTGCCCAGCCGGATCACCACGTTGCACAACGGCATCGGGAGGCCCGCCACGATCATGCCGCCGCGCGAGATCGACTCCAGCGCCGACTCGGACGCCGGATCCCCAGCCTCAACAGCACGGGTGGCGCGCTCGCGCCCGCGATGGGCAGGAAGGGCTTGCGCAGTCGCGACGAGTTCGTCGAACGCAACCCCCCTCCGAAGTGCGGCATCAACCGTGATGAGTGCCGCGGTCAAATCCGCCTTCGCGGCAATCGCCACGGTCGTCATCCCTATCGTCGAGATGGTTAGACCGTGCCGCAAGACGACGCAGTCCCCCACCTCGAGGCGGCATACCGTCGCACCCGCAACCCGATGTCCGTTGTCAGGCGAACGCGCGATGACCGGCAAGGCTGGAATGTCGGCCACCGGAAGGCGCCACACGAGCGCGGCGGTCTCCACCCACCCAGCCGCATCGGGAACCGCCAACTGCACCGCCCACAGACGCAGGCAGTGACGTTGGCTGGCGTTCGCGTCCGACCACTTGGTTGCCAAGGCGTACGCGCCCCGGTGCAGTCGGACGATCGTGCCGCGTCCGACCGCGGTCGTTATCCGAGCGTCGCCGAAGCCGATCGCTGTCAGGTGGGATGCCGTCGCAACGCCGTGCTGCGCGTCGAATAGCGCGAGAACATCGGCGGGCAGCTGCGGTGGCACGGCGCCACCCTGCGACCCAGCGAGCGGTGCGTCATCCCAGACGCCCCCGGATGGGGATCAGTGCCGTCGACTGGCCGATGTGGACGAGCTTCTGGACCACAAACCCCTGTTTTCGGCGCCAGGACGGGGCAAAAACCGGTGCTAATGGTCCAGAAGCTCAGTCGAGCCTGAACGGGCGGCTAGACGGTGACGGTGACGTCGGCCACTTCGCCGACAGCCGCGTGCACCTGACGGTCGACGGACGCCCCCGGCGCCAGCACGCGAACCGTCCAGGCGCCCGGCCGTGCGAAGAATCGGAACTGCCCGGTCGCCGACGTCGGGACCTCCGCGGTGAAATCGCCGGACGCGTCCAGCAGTCGCACGTATGCCGGCGACACGGGCTGTCCGTCGGAGGTGACGATCCCCTGGATCACCGCCTCCTTCGTGGCATCAATGCCGTCGATGTCTGGCCCTCCGGCCACTGCTCCGCACATGTGCGTTCCCCCTCAGCTTCCGTCGCCGAGCTCGATCGGCACGCCGACCAGCGAGCCGTACTCGGTCCATGAACCGTCGTAGTTCTTCACGTTCGGGACGCCGAGCAGCTCGTGCAGGACGAACCACGTGTGCGCCGAACGCTCACCGATGCGGCAGTACGCGATGGTGTCCTTGCCGAGGTCGACGCCGGCACCGCCGTACAGCGCAGTCAGCTCTTCGTCGTCGCGGAACGTGCCGTCGTCGTTGGCTGCCTTCGACCACGGGATGTTCTTCGCGGTCGGGACGTGGCCCGGGCGCTGCGACTGCTCCTGCGGCAAGTGCGCCGGCGCGAGCAGGCGTCCGCTGAACTCGTCAGGCGAACGGACGTCGACCAGGTTCTGCTGGCCGATCGCCTCGAGGACGTCCTCGCGGAACGCGCGGATCGAAGTGTTCTGGTCTTTCGCGGTGTACTGCGTCTTCGGACGGTCGGGCACGTCGGTGACGAGCTCGCGCGAGTCGAGCTCCCACTTCTTGCGGCCGCCGTCGAGCAGCTTCACCGCGTCGTGGCCGTACAGCTTGAAGTACCAGTACGCGTACGCGGCGAACCAGTTGTTGTTGCCGCCGTAAAGGACGACGGTGTGGTCGTTGCCGATGCCGCGGTCGGACAGCAGCTGCTCAAACGTGGCCTTGTCGACGAAGTCACGCTTCACCGGGTCCTGCAGATCGGTCTTCCAGTCGAGCCGCACTGCACCACGGATGTGGCCCTTGTCGTACGCGCTGGTGTCTTCGTCTACCTCGACGAGCACCACCGACGGGTCGTCGAGGTGAGACTCGACCCATGCGGCATCAACCAATACGTCGCCCCGGCTCATGCCGCGACCTCCTTGTTGTCTTTCGTCGTGCTACTTGTTGAACTCTGGACGGGAGACGCGACCGTCGCGGACGCGTCGAGTGAACGTGGACGCAGGATGCGGCGTCCGATGAGGTACATCTCGCAGCCCAGGCAGAGGCCGAAGACTGCGTTCAAGAACGCGGCCGCGAGCGCGAGGCCGACGGCCAGGAGACCAAGAGTGGTGGCACCCAACGCCAGCGCAACGGTTCCAACTGCGGTGAACGCGAAGCCGACTCCCTGCGCGAACTGTGGTGGCGTGGACGACTCGAGCTCGCTCGGTGGCCCGAGACGCGGACGGAGGAACCGCCGGTACACCTCGCCGTAGGGGTGACGCTGCAGCCCGGCGAACGCTCCGATGGCGAAGACCACCGTCTGCGCGGCCAGCAGCCACGCACTACCGGTGAGCAGCACGACCGCCAGCACCGCGAACGTGATCGCGGCGACGAAGCGAGGGCCGCGCGGGTCGATCAGCGAGTCGCTCGGCGCCAGCCTGGCTGCCGGTTCAGACGCAAGAGACATGGAAACTCCGATGGACGAGAGGGCGGACGGAGCGCTCAGGCACTCACGTGGGCGTCAAGCCCAGGGGAGGAGAGCGCGGGGGTCAGCGACCGGATGTCATCCGCGACACAGGCAGCCCGCCATGCGGCCGAAATCGACCGCACGGCGTTGCGTCAGGCCCCACGACTGGGGCAGGTGGCGTGCCACATCAGCGAGGGTAAGTGGGCGTCCGCTGCGGTGTCGATTCTGTCTCGGATAGTGAGATGGCGTATCAGACTCCGGACGAGCCGGCCTCGAGCGCGCCGATCGCGGCGATCACGTCCGCCTTGCGGGGCTGTCCGGACGCCCTCTGCACGACGGCGCCCGAGGCGTCCAGCACGAAGACCGTCGGCGTCCGCATCACGTTCAGCTGGCGGACGACGTCCAGGTGCGCCTCGGCGTCCACCTCGGCCGCGACCACTCCGTCGACCATCTCGGCCACCTCGCCGAGGACCCGTCGGGTGGCGCGGCAGGGCTGGCAGAACGCGGTGGAGAACTGCACCAGCGTGGCCCGCTCGCCGAGCGTGATGCCGAGCTCGGACGCCGGGAACGTGACGCTTGCGGACATCGGGCCGTCGCTCCGGCTGGACGCCGTCGCGCGCCAGCGCCCGTCGGTGCTGCGGCGCCACAGCGCGAACGCCGTGGCCAGCGACAGCACCACCAGCAGCACGACGACGCCGGTTCCGTTCACGTCAGCCTCAAGGCCCTCGTCGCGCGCCTCATTCCGGATCAGCCGACTACGCGAACGGCGATGTATCCGAGGGGCGCGGCAACGAGCACCGGCCACACCGCGCCGGCAAACCACCCGAGGCCTGCCCCTCGCACCTGCGCCTGCATCACCGCGGCGAGCCCGGCTGGCACGGCGGCGGCCAAACCGAGCGCGGCGCCGAGACCGACGTCGTCCACGGACGCCCCGAGCAGCGCTCCGGCGACGACTCCCGCCGCCAGAGGGCCGAGCGCAGCGCCGTTGGTACCGGGCGCCAGCCGACCGACAGCGGCCGCGCACGTGGCTCCGGCCAGGACGACGACGTTGTCCTCACCGCCTGTCACTTGCCAGATCACCACCCACGCCGCCCCTAGCGAGGCAACCGTCGCGAGCGAGACGGTGGCGGCGATGCCGTCGACCAGGCGCTCCCGACCATCCCGACGAACCAGCTGCTGCACGACAGCGACGAGGTACCCGGCGCCCAAGACGACAGCGATCGGCCCCAGCCCCGGCTCTTGGCCGGTCGTCGCGACGATGACGTCGACGATGGCGGCAAGTCCCGCGCCGACCACTGCCCCGCTCGCGGCTGATGGCGCGTCCAGCGACCGGTGCCACGTGACGACGAGTGCGAGCTGCAACGCGATCACCACCGCCCACAGCCATGCCTCCCCCGCGAGGGCTGCCCCGGCGACCGCGCCGGCGCACACGGCGCCAACAACCGGCATGCGCCAGTCGGGAAGGTGAAGAGAGAGGTGACCGGCGTCCGATCGCACCGGTGGGACGGGCTCGGAGGTCACACGCCGATCATGCCGGACCGGCTCCACCGGCGAAGGGCGGCAGCACCTCGACCACTGCCTCGGGTGCAAGCGACACATCGGCGGCAGGTGTCCGGCCAACGGGCTGCTCGTCGACGACGAACGAGCACACCTCGATCACCCGGGCGAACCGGTCATCGCGTCCGGCGCGCGCGGCGTCCAGCGCTTCGGCCAGCGTCTCGGCCTCGACCCGCTCCTGCTCCACCCCGGCAGCCGCACGAGCGCCCGCCCAGTACCTCAACACCGCCACTTGTGCTCCTGGTACGTTACTTAGGTAAGCCTTACCTAACTTGCCGCCCTGACGCAGAAGGACGCCATGCCTCGCCGAACTCGCCGAACTCGCCTCATCATCCCCCTGCTCGCCGCCCTGACCCTGACCGGCCTTGGTGCCTGCTCGGACGACAGCACCTCCACGGACGCCGCTCCGGCGGCCACCATCCCCGACAGCCCAGAGCTGGACGCCGCTGTTGCACAGTACGAGCGGTACGTCAACCAGCAAGTCCGCCAGCTCGTCGAGCACACCGACGAGTTCGCCCGCCTCTACCGCTCCGGCGACGACCAGGCGGCTCGCGCGGCTTACGCACCCGCGCGCGTCTACTGGGAGCGCATCGAGCCGGTCGCGGCCGCGTTCGGCGAGCTCGATCCGCGACTCGACCTGCGCGAAGCCGGGCTCGAGGAAGGTCAGGAGTGGACCGGCTGGCATCGCATCGAGAAGGACCTGTGGCCACCGGCGTCCGGCTACGCGGCGGCAACGGCCAAGGAGCGCGACTACCTCGCGGCGCTGCTCGTTGCCGACACCGCGGAGCTTCAGACCCTTGCCGGCCGGGTGACACTGACTCCGCTCGACCTCTCCGACGGCGCCAAGTCGCTGTTGGATGAGATCGCCAACGGCAAGGTCACTGGCGAGGAAGAGACCTGGTCGCACACCGACCTCTGGGACTTCCAGGCCAACCTCGACGGAGCCGAAGCCGCGTACGAGGCGCTGCGTCCGGTGATCGAGGCGTCCGACCCGACGTTGGCGTCCACGTTGGACGAGCGGTTCGCCGCTACCCACGATGCGCTCGAGCAACACCGCAAAGGCGAGGGCTTCGTGTCCTACGAGCAGTTGACGCCCGCGCAGGTGGACGAGCTGGCGATCGTCGTCGAGTCACTGAGCGAACCGCTGTCGCATCTGTCGGCGTCCATCTCTTCATGAGTTCGATGCAGCCTCGTCTTAGTCGACGCGCGCTGTTCGGCTTGGCCGGTGCGGGCGCTGTCGCTGCAGGCGTAGGCGGTGTGGGAGTTGCGCGTGCGGTGTCGGATGCTTCGGCGTCCGACACCGTTGCGTTCTACGGCGAGCACCAGGCGGGCATCGCCACAGCGCAGCAGACACACGTGCTGTTCAGCGCATTCGACGTCGTCACCCGTGACGTCGGGGCGCTCACTGCGCTGCTGCAGGGATGGACACAACTCGCCGCCGCGCTCACACAGGGAGAGCCCGTTGGCGATGGTGGTGCATTCGGCGGACTGCCAACCGCGCCACCTGAGGACAACGGTGAAGCGGAGTTGTTGTCAACAGCGAACCTCACGATCACCGTCGGCTTCGGGCGCACGCTGTTCGTCCGAGACGACGCCGACCGGTTCGGACTCGAGTCGCAGCTTCCCGACGAGCTACAGCCGATCCCGTCTCTGCCGTTCGATGCGTTGGACGCCGCACGTTCGGACGGTGACATCGCGCTGCAAGTCTGCGCCGACGATCCGCAGGTCGCCATGCACGCGATGCGTGTGCTCAAGCGCGAGGCGATCGGAGTGTGCACGCAACGCTGGACGCAATCGGGATTTCTCTCCCGCCCAACTGACGGCTCGACGCCACGCAACCTGTTCGGCTTCAAAGACGGAACCGCCAATGTGCGAACGCCTACCGAGCTCAACGAACACGTGTGGGCAGACGGCGCACCCGAGTGGATGAACGGCGGCAGCTATCTCGTTGCGCGACGCATCGCGATGACGATCGAGGTGTGGGATCGCACGTCCTTGGTCGAGCAAGAGACGATCGTTGGACGCCGCAAGGGCACTGGCGCGCCGCTGTCCGGTGGTGCGGAGTTCACCGACCCAAACTTCGAGCACACCGCGTCCGATGGGCAACGCAGCATCGCCAAAGTTGCACACGTGCGTCTGGCACATCCGTCACGACACGATGGACGCCGCATGCTGCGACGCGGCTTCAACTACGAGGACGGCGTCGACCAACTCGGTCGCTGGGACGCCGGCCTCTTCTTCTTGGCGTACTCCAAGGACCCGCGGAGTCACGTCATTCCGGCGATGACCGACCTTGCACGGCACGACGTCATGAACGAGTACATCCGCCACACCGCGTCCGCTGCGTTCGCGATGCCGCCCGGGGTCCAGGGCTCGGACGACTGGTGGGGCCGAGCGCTGTTCACGTGACGAGCGCGACTCCTGCTGTCTTGGCGATTTTCGATCCCGTCCTCTAAGGTGAGGCTTGCCTAACTTGGCCCTTCGTCTTCGACAGGACTTCTGAATGTTTGCCGCCTTCCTCATCACACTGCGCGAGGGCCTCGAGGCCGCGCTCATCGTCAGCATCCTCATCGCCTACCTCGTGAAGACCGACCGGGGCAGTTCCGCTCGCTACGTGTGGGCT
>DASUFV010000275.1:0-7271 GCA_036274415.1 Actinomycetes bacterium | reverse complement strand
CTACGAGGGTGACCAGCTCGGTCAGGGCAAGGAGAACTCCCGCAGCTTCTTGATCGACAACCCTGATCTCGCTCGTGAGATCGAAGAGAAGATCAAGGACAAGCTCGGTATCGGTGCGGTTGCCGCCGAAGAGGCTGCGATCGACATCACCGAGCCTGCGCCGATCGACGTCTGAGTCGGAGTCGTTGGTGGCCCGGCCGGCCAGTGATCCGCCACCTGAGTCGCTTGCGCTGATCGACCCAGAGGGCTCTGAGGACGACGCAGACCCGGTCGAGGTGGCCAAGCAGATCCTGCTCACTCAACTGACCGCAAGCGCAAAGAGCCGGCATCAGCTCGCTCAGGTGCTCGCCAAGCGCGCGGTTCCTCAAGCCGCGGCCGAGGAGGCACTCGACCGGTTCACCGCGCTGGGCTACATCGACGACGCTGCCTTTGCGGCGGCGTGGGTCGACTCCCGCCGACGTTCACGTGGCCTTGCGGCGTCCGCTCTGCGGCGCGAGCTGCGCGACAAGGGGATCGACGCCGAGCTGGTCGACCGAGTTCTCGCAGAGTCAGCCGATCCCGACGCTGAGCGTGACGCCGCTCGTCGCCTGGTCGACAAGAAGCTCAGGTCGATGCGCGGAGTCGACCCCGAGACGGCCACCCGACGACTCGTGGGCATGCTCGGCCGCAAGGGGTACCGGCCCGGCGTCGCCTACGAGGTCGTCAAGCAGGCGTTGGCGGCTGCTTCGGAGCCGATCAGCTGAGGCTCACGCGGCTTCGGTGCCCTCGTTCTCGACTACACCGCCGCTTTGAGGCGCGCGATGGCCATGTCTCCGTCGTCGCCCTTCGCGGTTCCAGCCAGAACCAGACGCTGTGCGGAGTCCACTTCGGTCTCCACCCAGTACTCCCAGTCCCGGGAGAGGTTGTAGCGAGAGTTGCCCAGCTCGGCGTCCCACAGCCCGGACGTCGTGAAGTGAGCGACGACCGTCTCCTGCTGGGTCTTGCCGCCATTGCCCACCAGGAACAGGCCATCGTCGGTGAGCGCGCCAGAGGAGGAGGTGCACGAGCAGTCGTGCCGAGCAACTCCCCCGTTGCCGTACGTGTCGTCGAGCTTGAGGTCGGTCGTCATGCGCGCCGCGCCCCAGCCCAGTTTCCTGGATGGCGTAAGGCCTACGACGACCTTGTCGGACTCGTCAACGTCGAGGGTCAGCGGAAATGACCCCTTGCGATCCCAGGGGCTGAGGGTGCGGACGCTGGCCTGACCGCTCTCCGGCACCGACAGGATCGCCGTCCGATCGACGGCCTTGTCACCGTTGGTGCTCATTCCAGTGAGGAAGAACCGGCCACTGCTGTCGACCGCGGTGAAGTACGTGTAGTCGCTCTTGCCGACGTCGAAGACGCGGACGCCGTCTCCACTGAACGCCCGGTCGACTGCCCCACGCGGAGTGAAGTGCATGACGCGGAAGTCTGAGTCGAAGCGCTCGTAGTCGTAGCCCTTCACTGATGCCCAGGCCAGCCAGATGTCGCCGTCCGGCTCAGCTTCGACGAGCGGCCATGAGATGCCGCGATTCGAACTCACGTAGACGACGCCGTCGCGGCTGAAGGTGCGATCCACGGCGCCGTTGGGTCGAAGCTTGACGATGAACGCGCCGTGATGCGAACCGACGGTCCATCCGGCGAGGAGGATCCCGCCGTCCGGCGTGAGCGACCCGCTGAACGCGCGCGTGTCGGGCCCGAGCGAGACGAACTTGCGTCCGCGATTGGCGAAAGAGCGATCGAGCCCTCCTTTCGGCCCGTACTTGGCAACGACGATGCGGTACTCCCGACGCGAGTGGTGGCGCGGCGTGTTGCCGATCAGGTAGGACGTGGAGCCGTCGACGACGACATCGGTGGAGAACTGGTAGCCAGGCACGTTGAGCACCTGGCGTCCGTCACCGGCAAAGTCTCGGTCGGGTTTGAGCTCGACTCCACTTGCCGGTGTGGCCAGCAACGCGACGCCCGCGAGGCTCACCCCAACGGCCATGAGCACTGGCTGGAATCGTCGGAATCGATTCCCCACGCGTGCAGTCCGACCAAGATCCATTGCTTCCCCCGCCTTTCAGTGCCCGCCAACGTGTGCCGGGTCAGGCTAGTGGATCTTGAGTGCCCCGGAGCACCCCCGCCTTTGGCCGCACGGGTCCGGCGCCTCGGGGATGGGACCCGTTCAAGTCGAGGCCACGACACGTCGATTCCACCCTGTGGATCTTGCTGATCGGCATCGGCACCGCCTATGCTGATTGGTCAATCAGTCAGTTTCCCGGTCCCAGGACGCCTCCCGGCCGGCTGAGAAAGGAATCCGCGTGAGCCCCGTCGAGCGCCACACACTGCCCGGCACCGATTACCGCGACCAAGAGGTCTTCGAACTCGAGAAGAAGAAGATCTTCTGGCGCAACTGGTTCTGTGCCGGACGTGAAGAGCAGGCTCCGGAGCCCGGTGACTGGTTCACCGTCGATGTGACTGGCGAGAGCATCCTCGTCCTGCGCGGGGACGACATGCACCTTCGGGCGTTCTACAACGTCTGCCGCCACCGTGGGTCGCGCCTCCGTGAGGAGCAGAGCGGACACGACAAGGGCTCGATCATGTGCCCGTACCACGCCTGGTGTTACGACATGAAGGGCGACCTCGTCGCCACGCCGAAGGTCGGCAAGGACGAGGTCGACCGCTCCAAGCTCTCGCTGTGGCCGGTGCACGTGGATGTGTGGCAAGGGTTCGTGTTCGTGAACCTCAGCAAAGAGCGCCCTGAGCCGGTGCGTGAACACGTGGGGTCGGCCTATGACGACCTGCTCGACTTCGAGCGGTTCGAGATCGACCAGCTCCGGATCGGCGCAACCACCGAGTGGTTGGTCGAGGCCAACTGGAAGATCATCATCGAGAACTACAACGAGTGCCTGCACTGTCCGACGGTGCACCCCGAACTCGTCGACATCATCCCGGCGTACCGCAAGGGCTGGGTCTTCGAGGACGGACGCGACGACGGCGGAGTGACCCTGGCGTCCGGCGGCACCTACGCACCTGGCGTCTCGACGCTTCCGCTCATCCCCACGATGACCGAAGTGGACGCCAACTCGGTTTACGGCGGCACGGTCTTCCCGAACCTCATGATCGACATCTCCGGCACGTCGGTCATCTGCACCCAGCTGCTGCCGATCAGTGCGACGCAGACTCGGCAGTTCGCGTGGTACCTCTTCCACCCGGACGCCATCAACTCACCTGGCTTCGACCCGAACGGCCTGGTCGAGTTCGGCGAGCTCGTCGGCGGACAGGACAACGCCGTGTGCGAGCGCGTGCAGAAGGGCATCAGCTCGCAGGCCTTCACTCACGGCGTGTACCCCGAGAAGGACAAGTACGTCTACGAGTTCAACCAGCGCTACCTGATGGAGCGCAACAGGTAGCAGCGCAGGTCAGCTTTCCCCAGGCCGTTGACGGCTGTCAGCGGCGCGCGCTAGGATCGAACATCTGTTCGAACGGCTAGAGCGACTGGCCCCGTCGGGGCGACACGGATTCCGGAGACAGACGAACAGATCCGCGTCGTCATTCCCGATCGCTCGCCGGAGGTAGCAGTGGGGCACGAGTCGGACCCGCCAGAGTGGGCCGATCCCGGCGTCCCACGCTGTGGCGACGGCGCACCCCTGATCGACCAAGCGCGCCAAATCTTCGATGAGTTCGTTGCCGCGGCTGAAGGTCAGAAGACCGAGGGTCAGCTGGTGGCCATGCGCACCGCGCTCGACCGACTCGAGGGTCTCTGGCTTGATGCTGGGGCCGACTTCGCGGCGTCCGGCGAGCTGGCCGACACCGGTCACCCCACGTTTGCGTCGTGGATGAGGCACCGCTGTCGCCTCGCTCCAGCAGAGGCTTCGGCACGTGCCGGTGTTGCGAACTCGCTGGCCGAGACCAGTCCGGCAAGGTGCGCCGTCCGCGGTGGCGCGATCTCGTGGCGCCATGCTCAGGTGATCGCGCAGACGCTTCCGAAGGTTCCAGCGGAGCGCCGAGACGAGGCCGAGCGAGCCCTGCTCGACAAGGCGTCGAAGCTCGACCCGGGGCAGTTGAGGCGAGTCGCTGACCGGTTGGTGCACTGCTTCGACCGCGACGCCGCAGAAGAAGCCTCGATCCGACGCTGGCAGCGTCGCGGGCTTTCGGTGGCCGAGACCTATGACGGCATGGTGTCGGTCAGCGGCCTCCTTGACCCGCTCACTGGGGCGACCCTGCTCACGGCGCTGGCTGCCCGCACGCGACCGCGTTCAGGCGGCGTTGACCACGGCGACGGGCATGCCACCGCATCCGAGGGCGGCCGTGACGCGAGAGACGCCAAAGATGCCAGAACGCCCGCTCAGCGCCGGGCTGACGCATTGGCCGAGATCTGCAGTGAGTGGCTGGCGTTCGGAGAGACAGGTGTCGTCGGTGGCGCCCGCCCGCACGTATCGGTGATTGTCCGGCAGGAGACGCTGGCTGCGGGGCAGGCCGCGGCCACCGAAGCGGGGCAGCTGTCGTGGGTGGGGCCGGTGACTGCGACCGAGGCGCAGCTCATCTCGTGTGACTCGGTCGTGTCGCGCGTCGTGTTGTCAGGCGAATCTCACGTCATCGATGTTGGACGCGCAACGCGCACGATTCCTCCCGCGCTACGCCGAGCGGTCGCCGCTCGCGATGGCACGTGTGTCGGTCCGGGTTGTCAGCGGCTGCCTGAGCAGTGCGACGTCCACCACATCGTGTTCTGGGAGCACGGCGGTGAGACCTCGCGTGAGAACACGGTGCTGTTGTGCCGCTATCACCATCAACTGGTGCACAGATACCACTGGCGCGTGGTGATGGACACGACCGGACGACGATCGTTGGCTCCGCCGAGGTGAACCCGTCCAGGCGATTTGAGCCGCGTGACCCCGCGTAGGTGATGCCGGGGTCAGGTGTTGCTGTCGCCAGCGGCGGACGGCAGGTCGCGCGGGTCCACTGGACCCTGTCGCGGGTGCAGGAACACGCCAGCGCGCGGCTTGGGCTCGATGTATGTGCTCTTAGGCGGCATGTGCTCGCCGCGTTCGGCGACGGTGATGAGCTCGTCATGCGTTGGTGCCGCAAGCAGGAACAGCGCGTGCTCGGGGTGCGTGGCCGCAACCTCGATGACGTCGGCGAGGTCAGACACGTAGCTGACCCGCTCGTGGCCCGAGTAGACACCCAGAATGGGGCGGAGAATCTCGTCGTCGATCAACGCCACGTCGAGCCCCGCTGCGCCATCTGAACGCTCTGTCGAGCGGCGGGTGAGCTGGTACCACTGGTCGCCGACGTGCAAGCCGAAGACGCCGTGGTCGGCTATGGGCTCTTGCGCCGTCGGCTCTCCGACGGCGGCAACGTCGTACCGCTCCTTGAGGCCAACGAGCAACGACTCCGTATCGATCGGACCCGCGACGAGGCGGTGGAAGGCGAGCAGGTGAGTCTGGCTCTCCGGGTACAGCACGCACAGCACGGTGCCGCCGCGAGGGCTGCCGTGGCCGCGCCATCGCGCCACGGTTGCGGCCACGCGGTGGTGGCCGTCGGCGACGTAGTGAGTCGTCTTGCCGAGCTGCTCGATGACGACGGGAGCATCTGCGTCCGCTATGCGCCACACCTGTTGCTGGACTCCGGTGAGGTCGGTCAGTTCGAGGATGGGGTCAGCTGCGGTGGTCTTTGCGACGACGCCGTTCACGAGTTCATCGTCGCGATACATGACGGCGACGAGCTCGGATCTGGTCGGCACCGCCTCGAAGTGCTTGACCAGTGCCTCGACCTTCTCCGGGTTCGTGTCTTCGTGCGGAAGGACCCGCCCGTCGACGAAACCGCTGACGTCCAGGTCGGCGACGATTCCAGTGTGCTCGTCACCGTTCTGCGCGATGCGGTACACGTACAGAGCTGGCTCGTCCACCTCACCGTAGGCACCAGAGCGCAGCAGGCGCTCGAGCCCTGCCGCGTTGGCCGCACCGATCTCGTCGTACGACGCTCCCGGCATGTCGAGCGCATTGCGGGTCACGTTGAGATAGCTGAGCGGGTTCTCGAGCAGCAGGTTCGCCCGCTGCGCCGACGTGAGTGCGTCATGCATCGGGCACACGACGTTGGCGGCGTGCTCTTGTCTGACCAGCCGCGCGGGAAAGGGGCGAACGAGCGTCATGCGGTGCCCTGGCGAGCTGCGGGGTTGACGACGTGGATCGGGTCGCCCTTCACGAAAGCAGCCACGACGTCGACGACGCCTTCGGCGACTGCGAGCTGAGCCTCTTGAGTCGAAGCCCCCACATGATGGGTTCCGGTGACAGAGGGGTGGGTCGAGATCGGCGAGGTCCACTCCGCGGTTCCGGTGCCCGGCTCGTCGGGGTAGACGTCGAGCCCCGCGCGCAGGTTGCCGGAGTTGAGCGCCCGAAGCAGAGCGTCGGCGTCCACGATGTCAGCGCGCGAGGTGTTGATGAGGACGCTGCCCGGCTTCATCGCCGACAGCACCTCGTCGTCGACGATGCCCTTGGTGTCGGGGCCGGCCGGTATGTGCAGCGACAGGATATCGACGGCTGCGGCCAATTCCGGCAGCGAATCGAGCAGCTCGATTCCGAGGTCAGTGATGGTCTTCTCGGTGGACGCCGGGCGGCCCGGACGCCGCAGCGCCTTGACCTGCATTCCAAACGCCTGCGCGCGGGTCGCAACGCCCAGCCCGATGCTGCCGAGGCCGACGATTCCGAGTGTCGAGCCCTTCAATCCGCGGGCTCCCTTGGTCATGCCCTTCTTGTCCCAGTGGCCCGCGCGAAGAGCGATCACGCCCTCGGGGATCTTGCGGTCGATGGCCAGCATGAGACCGAGCGCAAGCTCGGCGACCGCGGCCGCGTTGCGCCCCGGAACGTTGGTGACCAGCACGCCTGCTGCCGTGGCAGCGTCCACGTCGATCGTGTTCACTCCGGCGCCCGCTCGCACGATGAGCTGCAGCGCCTTTCCCGCTGCGATCGTGTCGGCGGTCACCTTGGTGCTGCGCACGATGAGAGCCTCGAAGTCGCCGATGTGATCGGGCACGGTGTCGGCGGTCAGGTCGGGATTCACGTGACACGAGTGACCCGCGGCCTCCAGCGAACTGACGGCCGACGCTTCGAGAGCGTCTGCAACGAGGATGCGCATAGGACCAGCGTGGCAGGCCCTGATCTTCAGCGGCGACTGTTCGGTCCACTATGTGGGATGCCTGTCCCGGTGCGTGGCACCGTACCCTTGAAGAGTCATGCGCACCTATGAAGTCCGCACCTACGGGTGCCAGATGAACG
>DASUFV010000274.1:0-2393 GCA_036274415.1 Actinomycetes bacterium | reverse complement strand
GGGGTGAGCGCTCAAAGGGGGGCGGGAGCGCCGGAAACGGGTAAGCCGCGGTCGGGCGCTAGTTGGGTTGCTGTTCCTCTTCGGACGCCGATGAGGCTCGGCGGGGTCGGGGTCCACCTCGGCGGAGGGCGCGTCGCAGGTACATCTCCTGATCAGCCTTGCCCAGCAGAGTGTCGAGGGTGCCGGAGTCCCACGGCGCCAGCATCGCGCCGCCAGCGCAGACCTTCGGCTCCCACACGTCCACGGGCACCGGCGGGCTCAGCAGGACGCGCTCGCGCAGCCTCCGCTCGAGCTCCATGGGGCTCATCCCCGGGCCTGGCCCGATGACGCAGAACTCGTCGCCGCCCCACCTCGCCACGATGTCCGTCGCACGCGTGACCGACCGCAGCGCATCGGCGATCGCGACGACGACCTCATCGCCCGCCTCGCTGCCCATCACCTCGTTGACGTGCCGCAGCTGATCGATGTCGACGTACACACAGTGGACGGCGTCCCCTGACCTCCGTGCCGTCTCGACGATCTGCTGGCCCATCATCGACAGGCCCTTGCGGTTCACCAGGCCGGTCAGCGGATCGCGCACGGACGCCTGCGCGGCCGTCGCTGCAAGCTCGGCCAGTCGCTCGGTCATGCGACGACGGCTGACCGTCGCCATCACGCCAGCCGCGGTCACCACGGCTCCCGCACCCAGCCACCCGACTGGCCACTCGGGCAGGTCGGCGGCCGCGATACCGGCCAACCAGCCGACCCAGATCGTGTAGACCGCGGCCACGACCCAGCGGGTCGTCAGCACGCTCGTGCCGACCAGCGCCAACGCGACGACCACCGCGAGCGACCACGTCATGTCGTCGGAGATCACGACACCGAGGACGCCGCCACCCGCGGGGATGAGCACCATCGCCACCGCAGCCACCTCGGGCATCGGCAGCGTGTGCCGCCAGAGCCAGCTCACCACGGTCAGCGCCACGAGCAGACCCGTCGCCACGCCGAGACCGACGACTGGTCCGATCGGCAGGTCCTGAACGGCCGCGACCACCCCAAGCGCCAGCATCGTGACCGACGAGAGGCCACCGAGCACGGGCAGCGTCGACCGGACGGCGTCCTCATGCAGGGCGTCGTCGAACTCGGGCGCACCGGACGAGCCGGACAGGGTCACGGTGGGCTTGTCGTCAGACATCGGGGGCACCTTGACGCACGCCCCCTAGGGTGCGCAGTCAAACCCTCCCAAGTCCACCCGGTTGGACGCCGAATCCCGCGGGGAATCGTCACCAACCGGTCGGATCGGGGTCCGAGCACCACCTGGAAGGACTGCGCGTGAGCTCCCACCCGGCCGCCCCGGATCAACCGTTGCGAGCCCTCTGGCAGAGGTACCGCAACTACCGTGCCCGCTTTGTCGGTGCCGTGACGGCGTCCACCATCAACAAGATCGCCGACGTCATGCCGGAGATCCTGATCGGTGCAGCTGTCGACGTCGTGGTCAGAGGTGACGACTCGTTCGTGGCGTCGCTACTGGGAGTCGAGTCGCGCTATGCCCAACTGGCCTGGCTCGCAGCGTTCAATGTCGTGGTGTGGGTCATCGAGTCCCTGTCCGAGTACGTCGCGGACGTGTTGTTCCGCGGTCTGGCCCAGGGCGTAGAGCACGACCTGCGCGTCGAGGCGTACGACCACGTGCAGCACCTCGACATGGGGTGGCACGAAGGACGCTCCACCGGATCGACGCTTGCCACCCTCAACGACGACGTCAACCAGCTTGAGCGCTTCCTGGACGTCGGTGCGCCGGCGATCCTGCAAATCAGTCTCAACGTGATCCTCGTCGGAGCGGTGTTCGCCATCGCGTCCTGGCAGCTGCTGCTGCTCGCGTTCCTTCCCATACCGGTGATCGTCGTCGGCTCGCTCGTGTTCCAGAAGCGGCTCGAGCCCTTGTACCTGAACGTGCGGGCGGCCGTCGCCGATCTGTCCGGCGCGCTGTCGGCGAACCTCGCTGGCCTCGCGACGATCAAGGCATTCACCGCCGAAGACCGTGAGCGCGACCGCATCGCACGCGTTTCCATGGCGTACCGACGCGCGAACACCGACGCCATCCGCTCGTCGGCTGCGTTCGTGCCGCTCGTTCGCATGGCGATCCTCGCTGGCTTCACGTGCACATTCCTGCTGGGTGGCTGGGCGGTCTTGAACGGCAGTCTCGAAGTGGGCCTCTACTCCGTCCTGGTCTTCATGACCCAACGCCTGCTGTGGCCTTTGACCGAGGTGGCCGAAGTTCTCGACCTCTACCAGCGGGGACGCGCCTCCACGACGCGCATCCTCACCCTGCTCGCCGAGCCCGTCACGGTGCCGGCAGGGACGCGCACACTTCCCGTTCCAGTCGCGGGCCGCATCGAGCTGCACGACGTCAGCGC
>DASUFV010000273.1:0-26164 GCA_036274415.1 Actinomycetes bacterium | reverse complement strand
GTGCGGTCGGCGGCAACCGGCGGGTTCAACCGCGATTCGCTCTCGATCGTTGCCATGGGCAACTTCGAAACGGCTAGGGCGCCGGACGCCATGGTCGCGGGCATCGCCAAGATCGCGGGCTATCGACTGTCGCGCTTCCACCGCGATCCCTTCGGTCGAAAGACAATGACCGCTGAGGTCGGTTCTTCGCGGTACGACGCGGGGCAGAAGGTGAGGTTCAAGGTGATCTCGGGTCACCGCGACGCAGGCTTCACCGCCTGCCCAGGAGACAAGCTCTACCGGCGACTGCCAGATATTCGGAAGCAGGCAGCGCAGGCGATGGGATCGAGCCTGATCGAGCCGTCGATGTCACCGGGGTCGGCCGCGATGGGTGAGGATCCGAGGTTCGCCGTCAAGGCGAGGGTCACGCAGCAACAAGGCTGGACCCTGACGGTACGAAAGCGATGCGGCGCTGCAGTCGTGCGGCGCATCAACGGCAACGCTGCGCCCGGAGATCCGATCCGGGCGGTGTGGCGTGGCCTCGATGACAACGGCAACCGGGTTCCGGCCGGTCGATATCGGCTCACCCTCACGAGCAGCGCCGACGGCACGAGCGCCTGGCCGTTCAGCCGTACCGTGACGATCGGTGTCGGAGGTGATGCGGACGCGCCGACCCGCAGCAGTCTTCCGACACCGGCGGGTACGTACGTTCCGCAGAGTCCTCGCCCGCTCCTGTCCACGGTGACGGGCACCGGCATAGGTGAGCGCATGTTGCTGGGCTCCGGGCGTCGGCTCGACGTCCGCGTGCTTGGGCGTGCGGGCGTGCCGAGCAGCGGCGTGGCCGCGGTGGCGCTGTCGGTCGAGGCGTCCTGCGCGAGCGCACCGACGCGCATCTTCGCGGGGCCGGACTCGGTCGAAGGTGCGGGTTCGCGCGTTCTGTCGGTCGGGCGCAACCGAACCGCGGGAGGCTTTGTCCTGGTGCGGGTGGGGCCGGACGGTGGTGTTCGGTTCCAGAACGCGAGTGGGACCGTGCAGCTGCGTGCGGCCGTGGTGGGATACGTCAGCACCGCAGGGGGCGGCGGCTCTCTGACGCCGCTTCGTCGCTCTCCGTTGGCCGGCGCCAATCCCGCGACATTGCAGACGACCGCGACCACCGTGGACATTGCTGGACGCGCCGGTGTGCCTGCTGACGCGAAGGCTGTCGTGCTCGCGATCAGGCGTGGTTCGCAATCTCGGGTCACCTCGGTATGGGCCTGGCCAGAAAGTGGGACGAAACCCGGGTCGCCGACGTGGCGTCGTGCGACTGGCACTCCCCACGCGAGTCAAGTCATCGTGCCGCTCGGCAGCACGGGAGATCTCCGGGTTGCAGCAGATCGCACCGGGCCGATCTCGCTCGAGATCGCCGGGTACGTAGCAGGCGATTCCCACAGCTCGGTGCACGCGACTGTGCCGCGCACTCTCCTTGGCGACGGCGTGAATCTTTCACGAGGCAAGGCCCGAACGGTGAGTGTGCGCGGTCGGGTCGGCGTTCCGACCGACGCAACGGCCGTGGTGGTCTCGGTCACTGGCTCGGCGACCAAACGAACTGGACGCCTCACGGTGTGGCCACGCGGTGGCGTGGAACCGAAGACATCGGACGTCTGGGTTCCGAAGCGGCGCAGCAGCGAGAGTGTCGCGGTGCTGCGGATCGGCAAGCGAGGCGACCTCAAGCTCAAGGCGAAGGACGCCTCGCTGCGCGGTAACCTCACCGTGCTGGGCTGGATCCGCTGACCCCTCGGACGGCAAAACCGCAGGTCAGGCCGTATTGCTTTCAGTAATCGGGGCCCACTGCCGAGATTCCTGTTTGTGACGGGTGTGACACGTGTGACAGGTGAGACAGCCGGTCCCTTCTCGTTGTGGTGCCGCTGCTCAGTCGCCCGCCTGGCACCAGCACTCGCACTGTCGCTGGTCGGTCTGCTCGTCGTCACGCTCGCACCAGCCCTGACGACTGTTCTCACCGCTCGCCTGGCGCATGCGGCGTCCGGATCGGAAAGCTACCGAGTTCCCGGAAGCCGCACGTTCCATCTCTCGGGCCTCGGCTATGGACACGGCATCGGCATGTCGCAGTTCGGCGCCGAAGGTATGGGCAGGCTTGGCAAGACCTACCGACAAATCATGAAGTTCTACTTTCCCGGGACGAACTTCGCGACAGTGTCGGCGTCGCGTGAAATCACCGTCGGACTGTCCGGTGTGGTGCAAAGCACGCCGCAAGGTAACGCGGTCGTCGTCGTGGACCGTTCGGACCTGTCAGCAAGCAACCGAGGCAATTCAATCGACCTGCCCCGACGCGCCGGTGGGGCACAGGTCAAGAGCTACCGCGTCGTCCGTCGCAGCAGCGGCCTGGCGATCTACGCGGTGTCCTCCGCGAAGGTTGTGAAAGTCAAAGGCGGCATCTCGGGTGCCGTCACATGGCGCACCGCTGGTGCGTTGTCCGACAGCAAGGTCGCCGTCGGCACGGCTGGTGGTGGCACCCGGTTGTACCGCGGATACCTCGAGGTGAAGAAGGGGTCGTCAGTACTCGCGATCAGTCGAGTGCTCCTGCAGGACTATCTGCGATCGGTCGTCTCGCACGAGGTCCCCTCGTCATGGACGGCGGCGGCGCTTCGCGCCCAAGCCGTTGCGGCGCGCAGCTATGCACTCACGTCCCAAGCGTCGGCGCGGGCAGCAAACCGCCCTTACGACATCTGCGACACGACGTACTGCCAGGCGTACGGACCGATCGGCTATGAGTCCCGCGCAGAGGTCCGCGCGGTCAACGCGACTCGCGGGGTCTACCTGCGCTCGGCCGGTCAACCGGTTCTGGCGATGTTCAGCTCGGCGAACGGCGGCTACTCCGTAGCAGGAGGGCGTCCCTATCTCGTCGCGCAGCCCGACCCGTACGACGGTGTCGTCACCGGTGACGCGAACTGGGGACACAAGTGGAGCACCTCGGTGAAGGCGAGCGCGATCGAACGATCGTGGCCACAGATCGGTCGGCTGCAGAAGATCAAGGTGTTGGGACGCGACGGCAACGGGCAGTGGAACGGGCGCGTCCTCTCGGTCGGTCTGGTCGGCGGAAAGGGTCGGGTCACGGTCTCCGCCGACAGCTTCCGCTGGGCGGTAGGGCTGAAGAGCACCTGGTGGACGATCACGAACGCCGACGGGAGCGCTCGTGCCCCCGCAAAGAACGTGCGGGTCGAGCGCGCCGACCGATCCGGAATCGTCCGATGGGGCACACCGGACACCGATCGTCCGGTGGTCGGCTACCGAGTCACCGTCTCCCGAACCGACACCGTGTACCGGGTCGGACGCGCCGCCCGCAAGGTGCTAGTCAAGGGCTTGACCAACGGCCGCGAGTATCGCGCGCACGTCGCACCGGTCTACAAGTCCGGGCCCGGGCCAAAGACGGCGACCCCGGCCTTCGTGCCCTCCTCACCGTTCTCCTACTTCCAACCGCTGACTGCCAGACGGGTGATCGACCGCAAGGACGTTCCTGCAGTTGACCGCTCCGAGCCGGTGTCGACCTCGGTGGTCGGCGACGGTCGAGCACCGGCGTCGGGGACCCGCGCGGTGGCGGTACGGGTGATGGCCGAGAGCATGCGCAAGCCCGGACGCGTGAAGGTGTGGCCGTGTGGCGCTGCCGATCGCTCCCAGGTCGCACTCACCTACCGCGCGGAGGACGTGAGCGCCGGCCTCGTGACAGTTCCGGTGCGCTCGAACGGCCGCCTTTGTGTCGGGGCGGGTACCGCGCTCGCGTCGTTGAAGGTGGATCTGCTCGGGTACTTCACGGCCTCAGGCGTTGGGACCAAGTCGCTACGAGCGGTGGCCGCGCGTCGAGTCGTCAACAGCCAGACCGGCAAAGGCTGGACCGGTGGTCGCCTGCAGGCGGGGGATCCGGCGCAGGTGAAGATCGCCGGACGCGAAGGTGTTCCCGCAGAGGCACGCACCGTGCTGCTCAGCCTCGGACTCGTCAAGCCCACCGAGAATGCATTGCTCAGTGTTGCTCCCCCCGGCACACCGGTTTCGCTCGGCGCCGCCGTCCGCGCCCGTCAAGGCTCTTGGCGCACGGGCACGATCGTGGCGCGGCTCGACGACCGAGGTCGGCTGCCGCTTCGTCTGACGAATGGTCGTGCCCACGTCCACGTCGACGTACTCGGGTGGTTCCGACCTCAGGGTGGTGAAGGTGCGGGACGCTACCGCTCGACCAAGGGAAAGACGGTTCTCGACTCGTCCCACGCGCTCGCCGCCGGTTCGCCGGCCGCCATTCGGGTGCGTGGGGGAGACACCGGTGTTCCCGGAGGTGCCTCGGCTGTTGTCATCCAAGCGCTGGCGGACGGGCAGGACGACGGTTACCTGACTCTGCGGCCGGCCGGCTCGCAGCAGACCCAGCGTCCGCTGCTGTCCTTCGACCGTCGCGGAACTCAACGCACGCTCGTCGTCGTGCCGGTCGGGGACGAGGGGCAGATTAGCGTGACAGCCAAGGGCGCCGACGCCGCCGTGTCGCTACGCGTCGTTGGCTGGTATTCCTGACCGACGCCTACGCTGGCGCTCATGCGCGAGGCGGTCCTGCTGGTCGGAGGTCAAGGGACGCGCTTGCGACCACTCACGCTGACCACCCCCAAGCCTTTGCTCCCCGTTGCCGGCGTCCCATTCCTCACCCACCAGCTGGCTGGCCTCAGGCGCGCCGGAATCGGTCACGTGGTGCTCGCGACGTCGTACCAGGCAGACGTGTTCACGCGCGTGTTCGGAGACGGGTCAGAGCTCGGGCTCCGCATCACGTACCTGACTGAGGACCAGCCGCTCGGGACCGGCGGAGCCATTAGGCACGCCGCCTCGGGACTCGCGAGCGAAGGCGATGCACCGATCGTGATCCTCAACGGTGATGTTCTGTCCGGTCATGATCTGTCCGGTCAGGTGGAGTTCCACGAGTCGTCGCGAGCAGATGTCACGCTGCACCTCGTCGAGGTGGAGGACGCGCGCGCCTACGGCTGCGTGCCGACCGACGACGAAGGCAGAGTCACCGCGTTTCTCGAGAAGATGGATGACCCGGTGACGCGGTGGGTGAACGCCGGTGCCTACGTCTTTCGACGGTCGGTGATCGATGAGATCCCACCGGAACGTGTGGTCTCGGTCGAGCGTGAGACGTTCCCCGGACTGCTCGCGAAGGGGCGCTACGTCTACGCGTGGAAGGAGAGCGCGTACTGGTGTGACGTCGGAACCCCCGACGCACTCGTGCGGTGCTCGGCCGACATCGTGCTCGGCCACGCGCCCACCGCTGCAGAGATAAGGCCGCCCGGCGAGGCGTGGTTCGCCGACGCAGACCGTCCACCCGCCGGGGTGGTCGTGGGAGGCGGCTCCAGCGTTGCTGCCGGCGTCGACATCGGAGAAGGAGCATGGATCGACGGCTCGATCGTGATGACGGGAGCCGTGATCGGACCTGGCGCGATGATCGCGCAGAGTGTCATCGGTGCCGAAGCGCAGATCGGCGCTAACGCTCGTCTGGACCATGCCGTCGTAGCCGATCGAGGTGTGGTCGCCGAGGGGGCGCATCTCGCGACCGGTGAGCGAGTCGAGGCGGCACCGTGAGCTCCACCACGGAACGATCGACGGTCTGGGCCGCAGGGCGTCCGGTCGACGTCGTCTCCACCCTCAGCGTCCTGCGACGCGGAGCCGGTGATCCGACGTTCGTCATCGATGGGTCGCGAGCGGTGTGGTGGGCTACTTCGACACCCGAAGGCGACGGAACGCTGCGACTTCGGGCGTCCGCGAATGGGGACGTGCAAGCCTCAGCCTGGGGCCCCGGCGCCGAGTGGTTACTTGACGGCGTGCCGGTGTTGCTGGGAGCCGATGACATCAGCGCCGAAGACTTCCGACCCGACCACCCCCAAGTGCGCGAGGCGCTTCGACGGTTGCCGGGCTGGCGCGTGCCGCGTACTCGCAGACCGTTCGACGCCTGCGTTGCTGCCGTGCTGGAACAGAAGGTCACCGGCGTTGAGGCGCGAGCGTCCTGGCGCATCCTCGTGAAGCGGTTCGGTCGCCCCGCGCCTGGTCCGATGGCGCTGTACGTTCCGCCACGACCCTCCGCGTGGCGAGATCTCCCCGACTGGGAGTACCGCCGCGCCGGCGTGACGCCGCACCGCGTCCGGACCCTGCGGGCCGTCGCAGCAGCGAGCAGCGCAATCGAACGAACTGCTGAAACGGTTGGGGGCGCCGCCGACCAGCTGTTGCGGTCACTGCCTGGCGTCGGCAGGTGGACGTCGGCCGAGGTCCGGCAGCGGGCACATGGCGATGCTGATGCCGTCTCGTTCGGTGACTTCCACGTTGGGAAGGACATCTGCTGGTGGCTGACTGGGGAGCGCGGTGATGACGCGCGGATGAGCCAGCTGTTGACGCCCTACCTCGGCCACCGTTATCGAGTGCAGCGACTGATGGAGCTGTCAGGGGTCCACGCCCCTCGACGCGGGCCACGGATGCCGGTACCGGCACACCGGTTCGGGCTCAGCTGAGCGACCCGAACCGGAACAGGTCATCCTCGACCTCGCGCACGATCGAGGCGGCACCCGGACCGTCCTCGACGGTCACGAGATGCGTGAGGCCGCGAACCCTCGCGAACGGAGTTCCTGCCGCCTTGCCCATGACGAGCTCAGCAGCACCTGCGATCTCATCCGCGACAGCGGGTGCAGTGACGCGCAGCTCGTTGCCGTGCAGGTCTCTGGCCCCGGCGAGGTCGACGATGGGTGTCAGCCCGGCAACCCCGATCGCGATGTCGGTCTGACCCTTTCGCCACGGGCGGCCGGCAGTGTCGCTGATGACGACCGCGATGCGGGTGCCTGTTCGATGCATGAGGGTCGCGCGAACTCTGCGTGCCGAAGCGTCCGGATCGGTGGGCAGTGGCAGAAGGGTGTTTGCCTCGACGTTGCTCGCATCGACTCCCGCAGCGGCCATGACGAGGCCGTGGCGGGTGCGCGCAATCTGAAGGTCACCGCGCCGCGCCACAACCTCGACGGTCTCCTCGCTGATCACTTCGGTCCGATCGCGGCCAACAACTGCGCGGCCCTCCGCCTTGCTGACGACCTTGCTCGCAATGACGACGATGTCCCCGTCGTCGAACGTGGCGGACTCGAGGAGCAGTGCTGCGAGGTCATCGCCAGCCCGCACCTCGGGAGCCCGCGCAAGTGCAACGACATGCATCTCAGTCATGTGACCTCCTTCGGCAAGCTGTGTCCCCTTCGGCTGCTGCGTCAGCGTCGGAGATCGATCGCAAGGTCGAGCGCTGCGCCGGCGATTTCGGCCGCAGCTTGCGGATCAGTCATGAGCAGTGGTCGCGCACGTTGTACGACTCCCGCAGGCGCTGGCGCCTTCGCGTCCACGTCATCGACCAGCCACCCGTCGATCAAACCGCCGGCGATTCTCGCTCCGTAGTGGGACGCGACGGCTGCCGCTGTCGTCGTCACGCCGATAGCCGTGAGACACGCGTCGGCCATGCCGCGGACGGGAGCGCCTCCGATGATCGGCGAGACGCCCACGACCGATGCGGGTGACACCTTGAGCGCGTCCGCGATCCCGGGCACTTGAAGGATCGCCCCGATGCTCACGACCGGGTTGGAGGGCGGAAAGAGCAGCACGTCCGCCTGGGCGATGGCGTCGAGCACCGCGGCGGTCGGCTTGGCGTCGGCGGCGCCGAGGTAGACGAACTCCTGGGCCGGTCGCTCGGCCTGTTCCCTGACCCACCACTCCTGGAAGTGGATCGCCTGCCGGGTGCCGTCACCGTCGAGCACGACCACGTGCGTCTCGACCGGGTCGTCCGTCATCGGGAGGAGGCGGACTCCTGGCTTCCACCGCTCGCACAGTGCTGACGTGATGTCGGTCATCGACCAGCCGGCGCGCAGCATCTGGGTACGGACGATGTGCGTCGCGATGTCTCGGTCACCAAGCGTGAACCAGTCAGGTGGCACTTGGTACGCGCGGAGCTCCTCCCGAACGCTGAAGGTCTCGTCGGCGCGACCCCATCCCTGTCGTTCCTCGATTCCGCCGCCCAGCGTGTACATCACCGTGTCGAGGTCTGGACAGACCCTCAGGCCGAACAAGGTGATGTCGTCGGCGGTGTTGCCGATCACCGTAATCTCCGCATCGCTCCACTCGTCGGCTCGCGTTCGGAGATGGAGGGTGAGGCCGCGCAGGAAGCGTGATGCGCCGATTCCTCCTGCCAGAGCGGTGATCCGCATGGCAGCATCCTGTCAGTGACCAGGTCAACAGATCTTGCCGCTCTGGCTGAGCATTGGTCGTCGGCGCTCTCGTCCTGGGCGATACCTGATGAGATCCTCCGTGCCGCAGACCGAGACCCCTGGGCGCTTCCGGTCAGCCGATTCGCAGCACGTGCAGATCGAATGGTCGACGCACCATCGGGGCCATCCTTCGAACGAGCCGTCGAGGTGTTGCGAGGTGACCCCGGCTCGGTGCTCGACGTGGGGTCTGGAGCTGGCGCTGCCTCCCTGCCTCTTGCTGGGCCCCTTGCTGCGCATGCGACGTCCATCACTGCGGTCGACAGCAAGCCGGAGATGCTTCAGGCGTTCTCTGAGCGGGCAGAAGAGCTCGGCGTCGCGCACGCGACCGTTGAAGGAATCTGGCCCGACGTGGCCAGTGACATGTCGCCTCATGACGTCGTCGTCGTGCACCACGTGGTCTACAACGTGTCGGACATCGTGCCGTTCGTGCGCGCGCTGGATCAGGTGGGGCGACGTCGGGTCGTGCTCGAGCTCCCCACGCATCACCCACTCACCTGGATGGGTCCGCTGTGGCAGCAGTTCCACGGCATCACCCGTCCGACACAGCCGATAGCGGGTGACCTCGTCGAGATCCTGAGTGCGCTCGAGCTGGCGGATGTGACTGCCGAGTACTGGACGACGCGGACCGAGGCTGGATTTCCCAGCGATCCGGCGCAACGCCTCGAAGTCGCCGACTTGGTGGCACAGCGCCTCTGCCTCCCGAGCAGTCGAGCGCAGGATGTCGCCGACGCGTTGGAACACGTCGACCGGGACGACCGCGACCTGGTGACCGTCAGCTGGACGCCGACGCCGCGCTGATGTACACCCGCGCGGAGACCCAAAGGGCGTTGAGTCGCGCCGAAGGCGGTCGTCCGCTCGATGTGCGCGAGGTTGCCGCGTTGATGGCGGCGCGGGGTGACGAGCTCGAACAACTGCTCGACGTGGCGACGAGGTTGCGTGACCAAGGGCTGCAAGATGCTGGTCGCCCAGGTGTCATCACGTACTCCCGCAAGGTCTTCATTCCGCTCACCCGGCTGTGCCGCGATCGCTGCCACTACTGCACCTTCGCCAAGGCGCCAGGGGATCTCGATGCGGCGTTCCTGTCCCCCGACGAGGTGATCTCGATCGCTCGTCGCGGTGCAGCCATGGAGTGCAAGGAGGCGCTCTTCACGCTGGGCGACCGACCAGAGGACAGGTGGCCGGCTGCGAGGGCTTGGCTCGAATCAGCCGGCTACGCGAGCACGTTGGACTACCTCCGAGCCATGGCGGTACTCGTGCTGGAGGAGACCGGCCTGCTGCCGCATCTGAACCCCGGAGTGATGACGTGGGATGAGCTGTTGCGACTTCGGGCGGTCGCGCCGTCCATGGGCATGATGCTCGAGACGACGAGCGACCGGTTGTGGGCTGAGCGAGGCGCACCGCACTACGGCTCACCCGACAAGCAACCTGCCGTCCGACTGCGCGTGCTCACCGACGCGGGTCGCCTGAACATCCCGTTCACCACCGGTTTGCTCGTCGGCATCGGTGAGACGCTGCAGGAACGTGCTGAAACCCTTTTCGCAATCCGTTCTGCGCATCGAGCAAGCCGGCACGTTCAGGAAGTGATCGTGCAGAACTTCCGCGCGAAGCCCGACACCGCGATGGCGGCAGTGCCCGACGAGGGTCACCTCTCGTACATCGCGACCATTGCGGCAGCACGCGTGGTCCTCGGGCCATCGATGCGTATCCAGGCGCCACCGAACCTCACCGAATCCGACCTGCTGAACCGCCTGCTCGCGGCTGGGATCGACGACTGGGGCGGTGTCAGTCCGCTCACTGCCGACCATGTGAACCCCGAGCGTCCGTGGCCGCGGATCAATGAGCTCGAGGCTGCCACGCGCGAGGCAGGAACGGTGCTACGGGAGCGGCTGACGATCTATCCGGACTATGTGCGACTCGGAGAGCAGTGGCTGGACCCGCGGATCGCTACACATGTCCGCGCCCTGGCCGACGTCGACGGGCTCGCGACCGAGGGCGTGCAGCCCCGGGGCATTCCATGGCAGGAACCCGAGGACGCGGTGAACTGGAATGGCGTCGTCAGCCAGAGCGAGAAGTTCGTCGGGCGACACGGCGACTGGGACGCAGTGTCGGAGTCCGCGCAAGCGCTGGCAGACGGGACGCCGACTCGGCTGGACGCCTCGGTGCGGTCAGCGCTTGCCCTGGCCGAACGTCACCCTGCAGCGCTCTTGGATCCGCAGCACCACGACTCGGCTCTCGCTCTCTTGCACGCGGACGGCGCAGACCTGGACGCGGTAGGCCGGCTGGCTGATGAGATTCGGCGTTCGACGGTCGGCGAACCAGTCACCTACGTGGTCAACCGGAACATCAACTTCACGAACATCTGCTACACGGGATGTCGCTTCTGTGCCTTCGCGCAGCGCCGCACCGACGCGGACGCCTATGAGTTGAGTCTGGACGACATCGTCGAACGTGCAGCTGAGGCGTGGGATCTGGGTGCGACCGAGGTGTGCCTTCAGGGCGGCATCGATCCGCAGCTGCCGGCGTCCTACTACGCGGACATCGTCCGAGCCATCCGGTCGTCCTGCCCGGCACTGCACATTCACGCGTTCAGTCCGATGGAGATCGCGACCGGTGCGGCACGTGCCGGGGTTCCCATCCCCGACTTCATGGCCGAGCTCAAGGAGGCTGGCCTCGGTTCGCTCCCGGGCACCGCGGCGGAGATCCTGGACGACGACGTCCGGTGGGTACTCACCAAGGGCAAGCTTCCGGCCTCGACCTGGATCAATGTGGTGGAGTCGGCGCATCGGCTCGGGCTTCGGACCAGCAGCACCATGATGTTCGGCCACGTCGACCAGCCCCAGCACTGGCTGACACATCTGCGGGTCCTGGCCGGCATCCAGGACCGAACCCAAGGATTTACCGAGTTCGTCCCGCTGCCCTTCGTCCACTCCTCGGCGCCGCTGTACCTGGCCGGAGTAGCCCGACCAGGTCCAACTGCCCGCGAGACTCGGGTGGTGCACGCGTTCGCACGTATCGCACTGCACGGTCGTATCGACCACGTGCAGGTGTCGTGGGTGAAGCTGGGAGCCGAGGGCGTCCGAGTGATGCTGCAGTCGGGAGCCGACGACATGGGCGGCACCCTCATGGAAGAGAGGATCAGTGCGATGGCCGGCAGCCGCTTCGGCACGTCGGTCCGGGTCGACGAGCTCACCCGATGGGCAGCGGGCGCGGGGCGGCCAGCACGTCAGCGGACGACGCTCTACGACCCGGTCGACCCAGAAAGGGCCGAACGGTCGATGCTGACCGGTGGGGTGCTTCCACCCCCGGATCCACCGCCTGACGGGGGTCGGAGATTCCGCCATGGCACCGGGTCTGACCTGGGCATTTCTCCCGTCGTGGGCTGCCCGTGATCGTCACGGGAATCGGCTGGCCGAGCTGCATTCCGTAGTCAAATGATCACCCTCTGTATTGCAGAGAGGTCACGAGTACCAGAGGAACTGTTGACATCTGCGCAGCGACACCCATGTAATTCCACGCATGTCATTCGCTGTCCGATAGCTGGCTGGGTTCCTGAGAGGGTCCTGGAGGTCGAGCGCGTGGGACGGCGGGTCGAGGAGGGTCGAGGAGGCATGGTGACCAACGTCATCAACGGGAGCAGCACTGCAGGTATCACTGCAGGCATCACTGCAGGCGCCCCGGGAGGCACGACCACAGGCACGACCACAGGTGTCCCCGCCGCTGCCGAGGTGGTGGAGATCGGAGAGGGCATCACGCTCTTCGATGACGAGGATGAGCTGGCCGAGCTGGCTTGGCAGGAGCGCGCACTGTGCGCCCAGACCGACCCGGAGGCCTTTTTCCCTGAGAAGGGCGGGTCGACCAGGGAGGCCAAGAAGGTGTGCCTCGGATGTGAGGTGCGCGGTGACTGCCTGGAGTACGCGCTGGCGCACGACGAGCGGTTCGGCATCTGGGGCGGGCTCTCCGAGCGCGAGCGCCGCCGCCTGAAGAAGGAAGCCGTCTAGCAGCGTCGGCGCCGGTCGGGGGCCGGGCCAAGCCCCCCGTAGGGTGGGGCGCCGACCATGAGCGAACACCCCATCTCGTCGTCCCCTGACCCCGACCTCGCCGCACCGACGGTCGCGGTCGTCCTGGTCTGCCACAACGGCGAGCACTACCTGCCTCGCACC
The DNA here is from genome assembly GCA_036274415.1 of Actinomycetes bacterium. Lineage (GTDB taxonomy): Bacteria > Actinomycetota > Actinomycetes > JAHEKZ01 > JAHEKZ01 > JAHEKZ01. The sequence continues at coordinate 13,722 of DASUFV010000273.1, read as the reverse complement.
CTGAGGGCGATCGCCGAGCTCGACCCGGCCCCCTCGTCCGTGGTCGCCGTGGACTCGGGGTCGACCGACGCAACGCCCCAGCTGTTGTCGGAGGCGGTTGCCTCCGGTGTCGTCGATCGGGTGCTGAACGTCCCTTCCGGCACGGGGTTCGCCGAGGCAGTGCACCTCGGAGTCGAAGGTGCGCCGGATTCGGACTGGCTCTGGTTGCTCCACGACGACAGTGCGCCTGACCCGGACGCGCTCGGCGTCCTGCTGCAAGCCGCGCTCGACCAGCCATCGGTCGGCGTCTGGGGGCCGAAGGTGCTCGGGTGGGACGAGCCGCGACGGCTGCTCGAGATCGGCGTGAGCATCTCTCGTTCCGGTCGCCGCTTCACTGGTCTCGAGCGAGGCGAACAGGACCAAGGTCAGTACGACGGGCAACGCGACGTGCTGGCGGTCGGAAGTGCCGGACTGCTGGCCAGGCGCGACCTCTGGAGTGACTTGGGCGGATTCGAACGCTCGATGCACTTCTTCCGCGAGGACGTCGACTTCGGCTGGCGGGTCAACCTGTCGGGACACCGCGTGGCAGTCGTCACAGACGCCGTCGTCCATCACGCCGAGTCGATGGCACGCGGGCACCGGGTCGTCTCAGAAACGTCGAACCGCCCGATCTCGTTGGCCGATCCCCTTGCGCACGACCGGGCAAGCGCGTTGTTCACCCTGCTCGCCAACGGGCGTTCGTCGACGCTGCTCGTGCGTTGGCTCTGGCTGCTCCTGCAGACCCTCCTTCGCGCTGCGGGGTTCGTGCTGGGCAAGGCGCCACGTGAGGCCACCGCTGAGATGGCAGCGGTCGGCACGGTTCTCATGCGGCCGGGACGCGTGCTGCGCGTGCGTCGGTCGCGGAGGCGATGGCGCACGGTGCGGCAACGATCGCTGCTTCCCCTCTTCCCGCCAGCTGGCCAGCAGCTGCGGCACACCATCGAGACACTGGTGGGGTCGCTCACGATCGAAGCCGACGTCGAACCGGTGGGCCAGCGTGGATCGGCCCCGGAGACCGGGCCGGTGGACGACGACCTCGACTCGTTCGTCAGCGCCGGCTCAGGGCGGTTGCGTCGCTTGGTCCGGCGTCCCGGTGTCCTGCTCTTCACCGGCCTGCTGCTCGTCCAGCTGGTGGCGTGGCGCGGTCTCTACCGCGGGGGCGTCCTGCACGGTGGCGCATTGCTGCCGATGCCCAGGGGGGCCTCGGACATCTGGCAGGCCTACACAGCCGCATGGCATCCGGTGACCCTCGGCAGCGACACCATGGCCCATCCCTCCTCCGCTGTTCTGGGAGTGCTGGCCACCGTGTTGCTGGGGCACGCGTCCTGGGTGGTGCCTGTCGTCTTCGTCGTCGGGCCGCCGTTGGCCGGCGTGCTCGCCTACCAGGTCACGACGTCGTTCGGCATGTCTCGGTGGCTGCGCATCGGGATCGGGATCGCGTACGCACTCAATCCCGTGACCTTGGCCGCCACTGCCCAGGGCAGGTGGACGACCGTTCTCGTGATGGTGCTGCTGCCTCTGGCCGGCGTGGCCTGTGCACGTGGGCTCGGCATGGGGCGCCGCCCGCCATCGGGACGTGCTACCGCGACTGCGGTCCTGCTGCTGAGCGCGATCGTCGCACTCGCGCCGCCGTTGCTGGTGCCGCTGGTGGTCTTCGCCCTGGCGCTCGCCGTCTGGCTGCGTGGGCGGCGCCGCCTGCTGTCGGTGGCCCTGCTGCTTGGGCCGCTGCTCATACTCCTGCCCTGGTGGTCGGTCGTCGTGAGCGACCCGGCCGCGCTTGTCCTCGAGCCAGGGGTGCGTCTGGTCTCAGATCGCGAAGCGCCGTGGCATGCGGCGTTCTTCGATCCTGGCGGCTCCTGGTCGTTGCCGTGGTGGCTGGGCGTTGGTCTCACCGTCGCCGCGCTGGCGGCGGTTGTTCGCGCGCGAGACGCACGACCGGTTCGAGTGGCGAGTGTGGTGTTCTGCGCAGCGCTGGTGTGGGCGTTGGTCCTCGAAGCGATCACTGTGACTCCTGCCAACAGTGCGCAACCAGTTGCCCCGTGGACTGGCTCGGTTCTCGTGCTCGGTGTCGTGTCGGCGCTGGTCGCAGCAGCAGTCGCTGCCCGCGGCGTGCGTACACGACTGTCGCAGGCGACGTTCTCCTGGCGGCAACCTGCGTTGGCAGCCGTGACAGCGCTGGCTGTCGCCAGCCCGGTCATTTGGGGGCTCGCGTGGCTCGCGCATGGCGCGAGCGATCCACTCGATCGGGGCACGGCCAATCCATTGCCCGCGTTCGTTCGTGCGCAGTCGGCGTTGCCGCAGCAGATCCGCACCTTGGTGCTCGAACCCGCACAGGGCCGCCTCGCGTACACGGTTCTGCGCGCTCGGGATGCGCAGTGGGGTGACGTGGAGACGGCTCCGTCGGCGGAGCAGATGCAGTCGATGGATGAGGTCGTGTCGGATCTTGCGTCCGGCCGAGGGTCAGCACCGGTGGACGAGCTCACCGAACGAGCGGTTCAGTACATCTTGGCCGTGCCACCTGTCGACGACGACCTCGAGGTTGCCCTCGACTCCGCTCCGGGGCTGCTGCGGATCGCAAATCCAGGAGACGCGTCACTCTGGCGGGTGCAGGAAGAGACCGGACGCGTGCGACTGGAGACGTCCGGCAGCCATCTTGAGGTGCTCCCTTCGGAGGTGAAGGGCGATCCGAGCGCCGCGCAAGTCTCGGTTGACGCGTCCGACACCGATCGAGTGCTCGAGCTGGCCGAGCTCGCCAATGAGCGCTGGCGCGCGGTCGAGACCGCTGGTGATGAGGCTGGTGAGCTCGACACAGCGTCCACGTCTGAGTGGGCGCAAGGGTTCCTCGTGGGCAGCGACGAAGCCACTGTGGCGATGTCGGTGCAGAACCGTTGGCGATCGTGGCTGCTCTGGGCCCAACTCGGTCTCGTTGTGGTGCTCATCCTGGTTGCCTTGCCGGGTCGCGCCCGACGCGACCAGGAGGCGGTGTGATGGCGAGTCCATCGGCCAGACTCCTGGCGAGACCTGGGGTGCACGTCGCGATCGTGGTCGTGGTCATCGCGCTCGCCGCGACGCTCGCCAGTGCGTTCGCCAGCAGTCGGACCGGTCCGGCGGCCGTGACGCCGATGACGGTTCCGGTCACTGACACGGTCGTCGCCTGCCCTGGTCTTCGCTCGCGCGAAGGCTTCACCGAGTCGGCGGTGGCGGCAGCAACACCACCGAAGGTTCCCGGTGTCGACGCGGACGCCCCCGGCAGTGGAGTCGTGCAAACGCTCGACCCGAAGGTGTCGAGAGAAAAGACACTGATCAGCCTCCGCGCGCCGGGTGACCGTGGCGACTACGTCGGACGCAACGGTGAACGAGATTCGGTGACCGGGTCCGCGTCCGGATCGTTGGCCCCCGGCTTCTCGGTGACGCAGACCGAACGCACGGTCGATGGGAAGGGCAGAGGTCTGGCGTCGACGCAGTGTCAGCCGACCGGCACCGACTTCTGGTTCGTGGGGCCCGCGTCGGGAGTCGGCGAGCGTGCCGTGCTGGTACTCACCAATCCAGAGGACGCCGCCGCCACTGTTGATGTCACCGTCCACGGTCGGCGTGGGCTGGTTGACGCTCCCGGCGCGCGCGGCATCTCGGTTCAGCCCCGCACACGAACCGAAGTACGACTCGACGAAGTCGCTCCAGGTGAGAACGTGCTAGCGCTGCACGTGCAGGTGCGGGTGGGGCGACTGTCCGCCGCGATCACCGAAACCGACGTCAAAGGGTTCGACCCACTCGGGACCGACTGGTTCCCCGCAGCGGAGTCCCCGACGACGACTCTCGTTGTTCCCGGCATCCCTGCGGTGAACCAAGGTCGGGTGTCTCACGTTCGTCTCGATCTCGTGGCGCCGGAGGAGGCCGCGGTGGTGACGTTGTCAGTTGTCACGCCAGAGGGCTCGTTTGCTCCTGAAGGCGTCGACGTTGTGGACGTTCCCGCCGCAGGCGTCGCGACGGTCGACCTGACTGAGGCTCTGCGCGAGCAACCCGCGGCAGTCGCTGTGACGTCCGACGTGCCCGTCACCGCCGGTGCGCGTGTGGAGCTGCGCGACCCGGACATCTTCGGCGACGTCCTCTACCTGGCAGCGGCATCACCGCTCAGCGCACCTGCGGTCGTGCCGGAGAACCGCACGACCGAAGACCTGCAGACGCGGCTGATCTTCTCTGCCCCCGAAGGGGGGGCGCGTGCGACCGTGACGGCCTTCGCCCAAGGCCGAGAGTGGGACGTCGGACGCGTCGACGTCGCACCTTCGACCACCGAAGTGCTGACGATCGAGCCGCCCAGAATCAAGGGCAAGACGGTCGACTCCTACGGGCTCGTCATCACACCGAGCGGCGAGGGGGCGCTGTATGGCGTCCGGATGTTGGATGAGCAAGGGCCGCGCGGGCCGTTGGTGACGTCGTTCCCGCTCACCACGGCGCGGTTGCTCGCGGAGGTTCCCGAGTCCTACCCGGACGTGGGAGTCGGGTCGACCGGTTGAGCGTGACACGGCTGCCTCAACAGGGCTGCCTCAACAGGGCTGGCTCGACAGGGCTCGACACGGTGGGCGCTTCGTCGGTCAAATTCCCGGACTGGTCGCCTCGGGACGGTACCGTCACGCTGCGTGAGCCCCATGAGGCGATGCTCGCGCACCGCATGCAACCGCGCCGCCGTGGCGACGTTGACCTACGTGTACGCAGACTCCACCGCTGTGCTTGGTCCGCTCGCCACCTACGCCGAGCCGCACTGCTACGACCTGTGCGAGGTTCACGGTGAACGCTTGACCGCACCCAGGGGCTGGGAGATCGTCCGGTTGGCGCCAGATCCGGCGATGCTGGGGCCGAGCAGTGACGACCTCGAGGCACTGGCCAACGCGGTCAGGGAGGCAGGCCGCCCCGACCAGTCGCAGGCCGAGGTGGTCGGTGCTGGAGCCGCGGGAGCGCCCTCGGGGCGCCGCGGGCACCTGTTCGTCCTGCCACCGCTGGAGGACGCGGACCACTGACGCTGTCGGTGCCTGTCGGTAAGCTCCGCGACGCGTGTCCGTTATATCCAAAATTGCCCGGAACCTCCGGTAATTCAACCGATGCCCGGCACCCTGCCGATACCCCAGGGCGTGGCGCCGCTGCCCGTCGGCGCCTGGAGGAGGAAGTCATGGCCCGCACGTCGTCCCAGCCCGTCGCCCTGCCCTTGGGATCGCTGACCCAGGCCGGTGCCCGCACCGAGGTCACCTGCGCCGACTGCGGCAGCGAACGTGTCACCCATTTGGCAATGACCCTGACCGACGGCACGCCCGTCGAGTTCGTGTCGTGTCACCGGTGCGAGCACAAGACCTGGGTGGACGCCAGCGGCGTCCAGCACCGTGAGCTGCCGGTGGCCAGCGTGCTCGACAAAACGCGCAAGCTGACCTGAACCCGCACACCGGCACTCGCGGCCCCACTCGTGAGGCCGGTCCGAACCAGCGTCGGTAGGGTCCACCGGTGTGGATGAGGCACAACGCGCCGGCTCGACGAGCTTTCCGGCGGTGGACCAGTCGCGGCTGAGCGCGGTCGTCAAGGCGTATGACATCCGGGGCATCGTGCCCGACCAGCTGGACGAAACCCTCAGCCGCGCCACCGGAGCAGCCTTCGTCCAGACGCTGAGCGAAGAAGGATCAGTGGCGGGTCTCGTCGTCGGGTACGACATGCGTCCGAGCTCTCCCGGCCTTGCCCGTGCGTTCGCCGATGGAGCAGCGGCTGCTGGCGTCGACGTCACTCTCATCGGCCTGGCCAGCACCGACGAGCTTTACTGCGCGTCGGGATTGCTCGGCCTTCCTGGTGCGATGTTCACAGCGAGTCACAACCCTGCTCAGTACAACGGCATCAAGCTGTGCCGTGCCTACGCAGCACCGGTCGGTCAGGAGTCCGGGCTCGGTCGCATCGTCGAGCTGCTCGCCAAGGGCCTCACGCTTCCAGGGACGACCGCGGGTGCCATCGTCGAGCGCGACATGCTGGCCGATTACGTCGCCCACCTTCGGTCGTTGGTGGACTTGTCGAACAGCCGACCGCTCAAGGTCGTCGTCGACGCTGGCAACGGTATGGCGGGCCTGACCGCACCGGCCGTGTTCGCCGACCTCCCGCTCACGGTCGTTCCGATGTACTTCGAACTCGACGGCACGTTCCCGAACCATGAGGCGAACCCGATCGAGCCGGAGAACCTCCGCGACTTGCAGAAGGCCGTCCTCGAGCAGAACGCCGACATCGGACTGGCCTTCGACGGTGATGCTGACCGGTGCTTCGTCGTCGACGAACGTGGCGACATCGTCTCGCCGAGTGTGTTGACCGCACTGATCGCCGACCGCGAGCTGGCGCGCGTCCCCGGCAGCACGGTCATTCACAACCTGATCACGAGTCGAGTCGTGCCCGAAGTGGTCGCCGAGGCCGGCGGCACTGCGGTGCGTACCCGCGTCGGGCATTCCTTCATCAAGGGAGTGATGGCCGAGACCGGTGCGGTGTTCGGTGGCGAACACTCCGGCCACTTCTACTTCCGTGACTTCTGGCGGGCCGACTCCGGGATGCTCGCGGCCCTCCACGTGCTCGCCGAGCTTGGGTCGAGTGAGCGACCTCTGTCACAGCTGCTCAGTCGCTACCAGCGCTATGTGGCCAGTGGCGAGATCAACTCGACCGTTGCCGACCAGGCGGCAGCCATCGCGACGGTTCGCGCCGCCTGGCAGAACGATCCCGACGTCACCGTCGACGAGCTCGACGGATTGACGGTGCAGGCGAAGGACTGGTGGTTCAACGTCCGGCCGAGCAACACCGAGCCGCTACTGCGTCTGAATGTGGAAGCAACCGATGAGCCGACGATGGCGCAGGTGCGCGACCGCGTTCTGCAGCAGATTCGAGGGCCGCAGTCGTGATCGACACTCGGTTGCTCGACATCGTCGTCTGCCCGAGTTGCAGATCCGCTTTGCGTCCCGAGCCGGACGCCACAACGGCATCTCGGTTGTCCTGCACCGGTGACGACTGCGGCCTCGTCTACCCGGTGCGCGACGACGTGCCTGTCCTCTTGGTCGACGAGGCAACGCGTGCTGAGTGACCTCGACGACGACGCTGCCCTCTCGAGCGCCGACCCGGGTCACATGCTCGCGGCGGTGGCCTCCGCGGGAGAGCAAGTGCGACAGGCCTTGGTCGCCTGCGATGAGTCCTCGTTAGGTGCACTGAACCTTGGGGGACGGCCACGCGCCGTCGTCGTCACGGGCATGGGGGGATCTGGCATCGCGGGTCACGTCCTGCAAGCCGCGGCCGGCCCTGAGTGCCCGGTGCCGGTTGAGCGGGTCAGAGGGTGGACGCTGCCCGCCTGGGTCGGTGCGAGCGACCTGGTGATCGCGGTGTCGAGCTCTGGCCGGACGGCCGAGACGATGGCGTGCACCAGGACTGCACTCGATCGCGGAGCGCGCACTGTTGTCGTCGCAGCCGCAGACTCGCCACTGGCTGAGCTGGCCCGCACAGCGGGCGTGCCTTCGGTACCGGTTCCAGATGGACGGCCTCCCCGCGCCAACCTGTGGGCGCTGTCCGTGCCGCTCTTGGTCGCGGCGCACAACCTCGGCGTGGTTGATGCGGAGCCGGGACGACTGCGTGCGGTGGCAGACCTGCTCGACCGGATCGCCGAGGAGTGCGGGCCGGCTACGCCCGAGAGCCGCAATCCAGCCAAACGGCTCGCGCGCGACCTGGCGGACACGTTTCCCATGATCTGGGGCAGCAGTGACCTGGCGGGCATCGCGGCCTACCGGTTCCTGTGTCAGCTGGCGGAGAACGCCAAGTACCCGGCGGTGAACGGAGTGCTGCCCGAAGCGCTGCACAACCAAGTTGTGACGTTCGCGGCGCCCCAGACCACTTTGCCGCTGCGGTTGGTGCTGCTGCGAGACACGGTTGAGTATCCCGAGGTCGCAATCGGTGCAGACGAGGTGGCAACGCTCGCAGCCGAATCAGGAGTGCCCGTGAGTCTGCTCACCGCTGTGGGGGAGCACCCGCTCGAGCGGATGGCCAGCCTTTGCGCTGTGGGTGACTTCGCGAGTGTGTACCTCGGCCTGCTTCGGGGTGTGGATCCCACGCCCATCACACCCATCAGCGAGCTGAAGAGCCGGGTGCTTCGCCGAGCCCCGCATCGTGAGGGCGTGCCCGAGCAGGACGGTGTCGTGTGAGCGCCGCGGGAGGGACGAAGGCGATCCTCGCGGCGTTGCTCGCCAACCTGGGAATCGCGGTCACGAAGTTCATCGCCTTCCTCGTCTCCGGTTCGTCGTCGATGCTCGCCGAGTCGGTGCACTCGGTTGCCGACTCGGGCAACCAGGTGCTCTTGCTCATCGGTGGACGCCGTGCACGACGATCCGCGACACCTGAGCATCCATTCGGATACGGGCGGGAGCGATACGTCTACGCGTTCGTCGTGTCGATCGTGTTGTTCAGCGTCGGAGGGCTCTTCTCGTTGTACGAAGGCTGGCACAAGATCCAGCATCCCGAAGAGCTCACGAACGTGCTCGTGCCAATCACGGTGCTCGTCGTCGCCATCGTTCTCGAGTCGTTCTCGCTGCGGACGGCGGTCATGGAGTCCAACCAGGTCCGCGGCAACCAGAGCTGGGTGCACTTCGTCCGGCGTGCCAAAGCACCCGAGCTGCCAGTGGTTCTACTCGAGGATCTCGCCGCGCTTGTGGGACTGGTGCTCGCTCTCATCGGCGTCGGGTTCACCGCCCTCACCGACAACGCGGTGTGGGACGGCGTGGGGACCATCGCCATCGGAGCGCTACTCGTGGTCATCGCGGTGCTTCTTGCGATGGAGACGAAGAGCTTGCTGCTCGGTGAGGGTGGGTCCGCAGAGGACGTCGAGCAGATCACCATGGCCATAGTGGCTGGGCACGACATCAACCGGGTCATCCACATGAAGACCCTGTACCTGGGTCCGGACGAGATGTTGGTGGCCGCCAAGGTAGCTGTCGCTCCGACGGACTCCGCTGCCGCTGTGTCGCAAGCGATCAATCAGGCTGAAGCACGGATCCGTGCTGCCGTTCCCGTGGCACGGGTCATCTACCTCGAGCCGGATGTCTACCGGCCGCAGGTACCCTAACCGCGTGACTTCCGCCTCGACATTCCCGCGCACACTGCCGTCCGACGACTACCGGGTGGCCGATCTCGGTTTGGCCGACTTCGGCCGAAAGGAGATTCGCCTGGCCGAGCATGAGATGCCTGGCCTCATGACTCTCCGCCGCGAATACGCAGACACCCAGCCGCTCGCAGGTGCGCGCATCACCGGGTCGCTGCACATGACAGTGCAGACAGCGGTGCTGATCGAGACTCTGACAGCGCTTGGTGCTGATGTGCGTTGGGCGAGCTGCAACATCTTCTCGACTCAGGACCACGCGGCGGCAGCAGTGGTTGTCGGTCAGAGTGGAACCACCGACGCTCCTGCCGGTGTACCGGTGTTCGCCTGGAAGGGCGAAACGCTCGAGGAGTACTGGTGGTGCACCGAGCAGGCACTCTCGTGGCCAGAGGGCTCAGGCGGGGCGAACATGATTCTCGACGATGGTGGTGACGCGACCTTGCTCGTCCACCGTGGCGTCGAGTATGAGAAGGCGGGCAGTGCTCCTGATCCCGCAACCGCCGACAGCGAAGAGTTCGAGGTCGTGTTGCGACTGCTCAACCGGACGCTTGCCGAATCACCCAACAAGTGGAGTGAAATCGCGGCCGCCATCCGAGGTGTGACCGAAGAGACCACAACGGGGGTGCATCGGCTCTACCAGATGCTCGAAAGAGGCGAGCTGCTCTTCCCCGCAATCAACGTGAACGACTCGGTCACCAAGAGCAAGTTCGACAACAAGTACGGATGCCGTCACTCGCTGATCGACGGAATCAACCGGGCGACCGACACCCTGATCGGCGGCAAGACAGCTGTCGTGTTCGGCTACGGCGACGTCGGCAAAGGTTCGGCGGAGTCGCTGCGAGGTCAGGGCGCGCGGGTGTTGATCACCGAGATCGACCCCATCTGCGCGCTCCAGGCCGCCATGGACGGATACCAGGTCGTGCGACTCGACGAGGTGGTCGCGACGGCCGACATCTTCATCACGGCAACCGGCAACAAGGACGTCATCACGGTCGCGGACATGCAGAAGATGAAGCACCAAGCGATCGTCGGCAACATCGGGCACTTCGACAACGAGATCGACATGGCCGGCCTCGCAGCGATGCCGGGCATACGCCGCGAGAACATCAAGCCGCAGGTCGACCTCTGGCACTTCCCGGACGGACATGCGGTGATCGTGCTGAGCGAAGGCCGGCTGCTCAACCTCGGGAACGCAACAGGACATCCGAGCTTTGTGATGTCCAACTCGTTCGCCAACCAGACAATCGCCCAGATCGAGCTGTTCACCAAGACCGCCGACTACCCGGTGGGCGTGTACACGTTGCCCAAACATCTGGACGAGAAGGTCGCTCGTCTTCACCTGGATGCGTTGGGAGCGCACCTGACCGAGCTCACTGACGAGCAGGCGGCCTACCTCGGCATTCCCAAGGGCGGCCCGTTCAAGGCTGATCACTACCGCTACTGAGCCGATCGGGAGTCGACGTTGAGGATCGGGGTGCTCGGCACGGGCGTGGTGGGTCAGACATTGAGTGCCGCGCTGAGCGATCGAGGTCACGACGTTGTCGTTGGTTCGCGCACGTCTCCACCCGCGACATTCGCAGCGGCAGCTCAACACGGTGAACTGGTCATCAACTGCACAGCGGGTGAACACTCGCTCGAGGCACTGCGCGCTGCAGGTGAGGATGCGTTGGCCGACAAAGTGCTGGTCGACGTGGCGAATCCGCTGGACTTCAGTCAGGGGTTCCCGCCCAGCTTGACGGTCGGGTGCGACGACAGCCTTGCCGAGCAGATCCAGCGAGAGTTCCCTCGTGCTCGCGTGGTCAAGACGCTCAACACCGTGACCGCGTCAGTCATGGTCGATCCAGGAATACTCGCTGAGTCAACGGATGTCTTCGTTGCCGGCGATGACGCCGCTGCCAAGGGCCAGGTCACCGAGCTGCTCGTGTCACTCGGGTGGGCGTCGTCCCGAGTACGCGACCTGGGAGGCATCGAAGCAGCGCGTGCCACCGAGAGCTACCTGCTGACGTGGGTCCGCCTCATGGGTGTGCTCGGCACTGCCGGGTTCAACCTTCGGATCGTCACCGACCAACCGAGTACGTGAGCTCGGTCTACGCCAGACCCACCGGGCGGTGGGGGTTCGGCGACGTCGGATGGTGTGCGATCGTCTTCCTCGGTGTGATCGTGCTGTCGGGCGTGCTGCTCGCCGGCCTGGTGGTGCTGGTGCCACGGGCGTTCACCGACTCCGCGGCGGACGCGGCCGACCCGGTCGGCTCCTGGGTGGTGGTGCTGACGCAGGCACTCACTGTCGCGGGCATGGTGGCGTGGCCACTCCTCACCGGAGCGCGGAACGCCGACGGGTGGCGCAATGCCTTCGGACTCGCCGTCACTTGGCGCGCGTTGTGGGTGGGTCTCGGACTGGGTGTTGTGGCGTTGATCGCGATGACGCAGCTGACGTACTTCACTGCGGAGCTGCTCGACCGCGACATCAACTCCGCCGGTGCTGAAGCGGCAGTCTCGATCACGGGCAGTGACGCGGCGTACGTGGTGTTCCTGCTGCTGATCGCCTTCGGCGCACCGTTCTCAGAAGAGCTGGTCTTTCGCGGCCTCATCTGGGGCGCAGCGGTCAAGCGGGGATGGGCGCCATGGGTTGCCACGCTCATTGCGTGTGTGCCGTTCGCAGTGATTCACATCGAACCGCTCAGAGTGGCACCACTGCTCGCAGCCGGAATCGTGCTCGGTCTGGCGCGGCAATTCGGCGGATTGGGAGCGGCCATGGTGGCGCATGGGGTGGTGAACGTGATCGGCGTCATCGGCATCGTCGCGAGTGGTTGATTGCTGGAGCTAGCTGGGCGCAGCGAAGCCGCCCCCTGGCTCTGCGTCCTCGCTCGTTGAGGGCTCAGGCGTTGATGGCGCCGGCGGTGGCGACGCCGTTGGGGGAGCTGCTCGAGGGGCTGCTGGGGGGACGGCGCTCGCGTCCGCACGACGGGCGCGTTCGGCCAGCACGGCCGCGAGATAGGTCTCCGGTGGTACGTCGAAGGGTGGCGCGGGCGAGACCTGCGCGGCAACCTCCGCAGACAACGTGAGTCCGAGCTGTCGGCGCGGCTCGGGTGAGAGCGACGCAGCGCGGGTCAAGAACTGTCGGGACGCCATCGCCGTCGACGGCTGCAACCGGCTCAGGTCAAGAGTGCTCGCCCAGCCCTGCAGCTGGGGGTGCACCCACGGTGCGTAGGTCGACGACTTCGGCGCGCGTTCTCGGACGACCACCGTGCCAGCGAGGTAGTCACCGACTCGTTTCCCCTCTGGCGAGACCAAGCTGGTGATGACCGACACGGCGAGGAAGAGATACACCTCGACGACGGCGAGCAGACCTCGGACGAGTGCGTGTCGGAAACGAATTGCGCCGCCATCATCACGGACCACCCGCAACCCCATGGCCAGCTTGCCCACCGTGCGGCCGCGGGTCAGCGTCTCGCAGGTCACCGGATAACCGACGAAGACGCCGATCGTCACAACGAAGAACAACACGAGCGCCAGCACCGAGTCGGTGACGTTCGCGACGGCACCCACCAACAACGTCATGCCGATCAGCGCTGCAATCTCGATCGCCAGGTCGATGCCGAACGCCACGCTCCGACTGGGCAGCTTTGCGTAACGCAACTCGACGACCACCGCGTCGCCGGTGATCAGTCCTCTGCCTGGTGCCGCCCCCTCATAGGTCATGGGCGCTAGTGTGCCGGAGCAATGGACCTCGACCTATTCGTCGCCACGCGGCGTCCGGCATGGACGCGCCTTCGCGCCCTCACCAGGAAGCGACGTCTCACCGGTTCTGAGGCCGACGAGTTCGTCGAGCTGTACAGCCAGGCCGCGACCGATCTGTCGACCGTCCGTTCGGCAGCACCCGACCCCGCCCTGGTAGCCGAGCTGTCGACCCTCGTGGCCAGGGCGAGAGGGCGAACCACCGGCACCCGACGACTGAGTACCTCCGACATCTCGAGGTACTTCCTTGTGACGTTCCCGCTGGTCGTCTACCGCGCTCGCTGGTGGGTCGTCGCTGTAGCAGCTGCATTTCTCGCTGTGTCGTTCGCGGTTGGCGTCTACCTCGCTGCGAACCCGGATGTGCAGCAGCAGCTGGTGGCGCCCGAACAGGCTGAGCAGCTCGTGAGCCAAGACTTCGAGAACTACTACTCGTCGGCGCCAGCCAGCTCTTTCGCTGCGCGCGTGTGGACCAACAACGCGTGGGTGGCCGCGATCTCACTCGCTTTCGGTGGCCTGTTGGGCCTGCCCGTTCTCTACGTGCTGTGGACCAACGCCGCGAACGTGGGCATTGCCGGTGCGGTCATGGCGACCGGTGGACGACTCGATCTCTTCTTCGGGCTGATCCTGCCTCACGGTCTGCTCGAGCTGACCGCAGTGTTCGTGGCGTCGGCCCTGGGCCTCAGACTGGGGTGGACGTGGGTGGCTCCTGGTCCACGCACGAGAGTGCAGGCGTTTGCCGAAGAGGGGCGTACGACCATCTCAGCCGTTGTCGGTCTCACCGTGGTACTGCTCGTCTCGGGAGTGATCGAGGCATTCGTGACACCCTCGTC
>DASUFV010000272.1:0-9502 GCA_036274415.1 Actinomycetes bacterium | reverse complement strand
TCACGTCCCCGTCGCCGTACCGAACGCTCCCGGATGGGACGGGCCGCACAACCGGCGGTTGGCCGCCTGCAATGTCGGGACTCTCGGCGTCGCCGATGGTGGTCAACCAGGACGCGCCGTCGCGCCGCGCCAGTACGACTCTCGGCACGATCACCACGGATTCACTCGGACCGTCATCGAAGGTGAACGATGCGAAAGCCAAAGCACCGGACCCAGGACCACCCACCTGGTCGTCGATCGACGCTGCAGCGACTGCGCGCCGCCACCACTCGGCGGCAGCAGATATGCGGTCGGGGCCAGATGCAGTGAACCGCGCTGCCTCACCCCATGCGGCGAAGCCGTCATTTCCCCGCGTCCAAGCGACGACCTCATCCGATGGCAAGCGGTCGATCAGCGGCCCAGGGTCGGCGATCGGTACCGACCGCACCCGGCCGAGCGCGGCGTCCGGCTGCGAGCGGGTCACCGGACGTGTGCTGGCCGCGGTGCTCACGATCCATCAGCCTATGCCTGGCGCGGTACTGCTGCGCGACGACCGCCACGCCGGAGTTTCGCGCCCTGTCTCGCGCGGTGACGACCGGTTGGCCCGACCGAACGGCCGGGCCAACCCGGTGCCTCACTCCTCGCTGCTGGCGTTGCCTCGACAAAGGCCGAGCTTGCCTGGAGCACCCGTCGGAAGTCCGTAGTACTTCCAGGAGTCCGCCGCAGTTTGGACCTGGGACACGTTCTGCCCCTCGGCGGGGTCGAAGTCATTCAACCCGCTGGCCGCGCAGGCGGACCTGGCGTGGTCCAGGCCACCTGTCTCGTTGGTGTTGTTCACAGTCCCCGGAGGTCCTTTGACCTCGCCGGCGAGTGCTCCACTCGCCGGAACACCGGCAAAGGCGACTGCGCAGAACGCGATTGCGCATGCTCTTTTCATGACCATGCCTGCCTCCTTGTGCTTTCAGCACGGGTCGATGTGTAGGTCGACCAGCACGGGTCGACGTGTCGTCGACGGGACGAGTCTGTGACTCGTGACTGGCTGCGGCAACCGAAATGCCTCGATGTGATCGCGTGGTCACAGCGCGTGGAAGCGGGTGTATCGGGCGGTCGAGCCCAAGCGGGGCTAACGGGTGCGGCAGACTCCTGCTGTGACGCGCGCCGACCTGGACAAGCAACCACATGACGTGGCGCGCATGTTCGACGACGTCGCCAGTCGCTATGACCTCACGAACGACTTCATGTCGCTCGGACAGGATCGTCGGTGGCGCCGAGCCGTGGTCGACGCGTTCGCGCCGAACGCGGGCGATCTGGCTCTGGATTTGGCCGCCGGGACTGGAACGTCGTCCGTCGCGCTGTCAGAGCGAGGGGCGTTCGTCATCCCTTGCGACTTCTCGTGGGGCATGCTCGCAGTGGGTAAGCAGCGCCGACCTGAGCTCGCCTTCGTTGCCGGCGACGCCATGGCACTGCCATTCGCCGACGCCGCGTTCGACGGTGTGACGATCTCCTTCGGATTGCGCAACGTGCACGAGCCGGAAGCGGCGCTCGCAGAGATGCTTCGCGTCACGCGGCCGGGCGGTCGTCTCGTGATCTGTGAGTTCAGCCATCCCACGTGGGAACCGTTCCGGCGGCTCTACTCGGAGTACCTGATGCGAGCCCTGCCGCCAGTGGCCAGGGCTCTCTCCAGCAACCCGGACGCCTATGCCTATCTCGCCGAGTCGATCAGGGAGTGGCCCGACCAGCGATCCCTGTCGCGGCTGATGCAACGCTCGGGCTGGGCCGACGTCGCATGGCGCGACCTCAGTGGGGGCATCGTGGCGCTGCACCGCGGCGTCCGCCCGGCGTAATCGGGGAGCCGGGCCCTTCGCATCCACGCGGCACTCACGTTGTCGGCGGTGCCACACCGGAATAGACTGGCAGGGCGCTCGTGAATGCTTTCACAAAGTCCACTAGCCCAGGATCGCCGTGTCTCAGTCCCTTGACCGCTCCGCCGACGTCATCGTCGTCGGCGCTGGCCCGGCCGGCGCGACTACCGCCTACCACTTGGCCCAGGCCGGGCTGGACGTCCTGCTCCTCGAGAAGACCGCGTTCCCCCGCGAGAAGGTGTGCGGAGACGGGCTCACGCCGCGGGCGGTCAAGCAGCTGCTGGCCATGGGCATCGAGCCAGATCCGTCGGACGGATGGATCCGCAACCACGGGCTCCGCATCATCGGCGGCGGCATGCGCCTGGAGCTGCCGTGGCCCGACCTCGCCTCGTATCCCGGTTACGGGCTGGTGCGAACTCGCGAGGACTTCGACGAGATTCTGGCGCGGCAGGCGCAGAAAGCCGGAGCACGTCTGCACGAGCAGACGTCAGTCACCGGCCCAGTGCTCGACCGGCTTGGGCGTGTTGTTGGCGTCACGGCGCGGGTGACCGAAGCCGACGGCACTCGTGGCGACGAGATCGAGTTCGCTGCCCCCCTCGTCGTCGCCGCCGACGGAAACTCCACTCGACTCTCGCTTGCCATGGGCCTGCGCAAGCGTGACGACCGCCCGCTCGGTGTTGCCGTGCGCACCTACTACACGAGCCCACGTCATGACGACGACTGGCTCGAGTCGTGGCTCGAGCTGTGGGACGGCGACCGTCTGCTGCCGGGGTACGGCTGGATCTTCGGGGTCGGCGACGGACGCGTCAACGCGGGGCTCGGCATCTTGAACTCGTCGAAGGCGTTCCAGAACGTCGACTACCGCGATCTCCTCCGTCGCTGGCTCGACACGACACCGGAGGAGTGGGGGTTGCGGGAACAGAACCGCACGCAGCCGATCCGTGGCGCCGCACTCCCGATGGGCTTCAACCGCACGCCGCACTACACCCGTGGACTGTTGTTGGTGGGTGACGCTGGCGGCATGGTCAACCCTTTCAACGGAGAGGGGATCGCGTACGCAATGGAGTCCGCGGCGTTTGCTGCGCAAGCCATTGTCCAGGCGCTCGGACGCCCAACGGCCGACGCGCGGGAGCGTGCGCTGCAGTCGTATCCCACTGCGCTGAAGGCCGAGTACGGCGGCTACTACACGTTGGGTCGGATCTTCGTGAAGCTGATCGGCAACCCGAACGTCATGAAGCTCGCGACTCGCCATGGACTACCGCACCCAGCACTGATGAGATTCACCTTGAAACTCCTAGCGAATCTGACTGACCCACGAGAGGGAGATCCGACCGACCGGCTCATCAACGCACTCACGAAGGTGGTGCCCGCGGCGTGATGAAGGTGCGAATTGAGGCGCTACACCCCGCCGGGGTGCACTGCCCGAACGGTCTTAGGATGATCGGCGGTTCGCGGCCAGCTGCCGGGACTGTCGCAGGACGCGAAGGGAGCGGCCCGCAGTGAATCCGATTGTCCCGATTCTGTTCCTCGGCATCGTCGCCTTCGGCTTCGCCGCCTTCTCGGTCGTCGCTGGCGCACTGTCGGGGCCACAGCGGTACAACCGCGTCAAGCTGGATGCCTACGAGTGTGGCATCGAACCAACACCGCAGCCGATCGGTGGTGGACGCTTCCCGGTCAAGTACTACCTCACGGCGATGCTGTTCATCTTGTTCGACATTGAGATCGTGTTTCTCTACCCGTGGGCTGTGCTCTTCGACCAGTTGGCCATCTTCGGCCTGATCGAGATGTTGCTCTTCATCGCAACGCTCGCCGTTGCTTACGCATACGTGTGGCGGCGTGGGGGGCTCGAGTGGGAGTAGCCCCGTGCCCTGTGCCGCAACGAACCCTGCACGCGTGGGAGAGGAGGTCGTCCGATGGGTCTTGAGGAACAGCTTCCGAGCGGATTCCTGTTGACGACCGTCGAGAAGTTCGCAGGATGGGCCAGGTCATCGTCGCTCTGGCCGGCCACCTTCGGACTGGCGTGCTGCGCCATCGAGATGATGGCGACGGGCGCAGGTCGCTATGACTTGGCGCGGTTCGGCATGGAGGTGTTCCGTGCGTCGCCGCGTCAGGCCGACCTGATGATCGTGGCAGGCCGGGTCAGCCAGAAGATGGCGCCGGTCCTGCGCCAGATCTACGACCAGATGGTCGAGCCGAAGTGGGTCTTGTCGATGGGTGCGTGTGCATCCAGCGGAGGCATGTTCAACAACTACGCCGTCGTCCAAGGCGTCGATCACATCGTGCCGGTCGACATCTACCTGCCGGGCTGCCCACCGCGTCCAGAGCAGTTGATGGACGCCATCTTGAAGCTCCACGAGCAGATCAAGAACGAAAAGCTCGGTGCCCAGCGGGTCGAGTGGCAGCTCCAGCAAGAAGCTGCCGCTCTCGAGGCCGTGCCCACGAGTGACATGAAGGGCCTGCTCCGGTGACCGAGCACGACAAGCAACCCGAGGTCGTGCCGGCCGGCACGCAATCGTTCGACGTGGTCGACGTGCGACGGGGAATGTTCGGCGTCGACGACGGCGGAGACACGTCCGGTTTCGGTGGCCTGGTCCGCGCCGTTGCACTTGCACCGGCGGCAAGCCGTCCCTATGGCGGCTGGTTCGACGAGGTCGCAGATGCCCTCGAGCGGGCCTACCCGCAGTTCGGGGACGCCATCGAGAAGGTCGTCATCGAGTTCGGCGAGATGACATTCCACGTCCGCCGTGAGCGCCTGCTCGAAGTGGCTCAGGTGCTGAGAGACGACCCCGCACTTCGCTTCGAGATGTGCCTCGGGGTGAGTGGCGTCCACTGGCCAGGGGACGCGGGCCGCGAACTGCACGCCGTCTATCCGCTGCTGTCCATCACGCACAACCGCAGGATCAAACTGGAAGTCGCCTGTCCAGACGAAGACCCCCACATTCCGTCGGTTTACTCGGTCTACCCGACGAACGACTGGCACGAGCGCGAGACGTACGACTTCTTCGGAATCATCTTCGACGGCCACCCCTCCCTCGGCCGCATCGAGATGCCGGACGACTGGCCCGGCCACCCGCAACGCAAGGACTACCCGCTCGGTGGCATACCCGTCGAGTACAAGGGCGCAGAGATTGCACCGCCAGATGAGCGGAGGCGCTACTCATGACGACCACTGGTCCATACGACGTCGATCCCGAAGCCCCTGACCTCGCCGACGCAGGCGATCCCTACGCGCAATCACGCGAGACCACCGAAGGCCGGGTGTACACGGTCAGCGGCGGTGACTGGGACACGTTCGCAGCTGAGGCGGCCGAGCAGGCGGAAGGCTCGCTGGTCGTGAACATGGGGCCGCAGCATCCCTCGACGCACGGCGTCCTTCGGCTGATCCTGCAGCTCGAGGGCGAGACAGTCACTGACACCCGCTGCGGCATCGGCTACTTGCACACCGGCATCGAGAAGAACCTCGAGTTCCGCACCTGGACGCAGGGCGTCACGTTCGTGACGCGAATGGACTATCTGTCGCCCTTCTTCAACGAGACCGCCTACTGCATGGGCGTCGAGCGACTGCTGGGGATCACCGGCGACATCCCCGAGCGGGCTCGCTTGATCCGCATCCTCATGATGGAGCTCAACCGAATCTCATCGCACCTGGTGTGCATCGCCACCGGCGGCATGGAGATCGGCGCGCTCACGGTCATGACCATCGGCTTCCGTGAGCGCGAGTTGGTGCTCGACCTGTTCGAGCTGATCACCGGTCTGCGACTCAACCATGCGTACGTGCGGCCTGGTGGAGTGGCCAACGACCTGCCCGCTGACGGAATCGAGAAGATCCGCGACTTCCACACCTTGATGAGCAAGCGGGTCTTCGACTACATCAAGCTCTGCAACGAGAACCCGATCTTCAAGGCTCGGCTCGTCGACGTCGGCTACCTCGACCTCGCTGGCTGCATGGCGCTGGGGATGACGGGCCCGATCCTGCGGTCGACCGGTCTGCCTTGGGACCTTCGCAAGTCCCAGCCGTATCTCGGATACGAGGAGTTCGACTTCGACGTCGTCACGTGGGACACCTGCGACGCGTACGGACGATTCCGGATCCGTCTCGAAGAGATGGTCCAGTCGCTCCGGATCATCGAGCAGGTGGTCGATCGACTCGAGGAGTTCGGCCCCGGCCCCGTCATGGTGGACGACCCGAAGATTGCCTGGCCAGCGCAACTGTCCATCGGGTACGACGGGCAGGGCAACAGCAGGGCTCACATCAACAAGATCATGAACGAATCGATGGAGGCGCTGATCCATCACTTCAAGCTGGTCACCGAAGGGTTCCCCGTGCCCGCGGGTCAGGTGTACTCGGCGGTCGAGTCTCCTCGCGGTGAGCTGGGCGTCGTCATGGCGAGCGACGGAGGCACCCGCCCCTACCGCGTGCACTACCGCGACCCGTCATTCACCAACCTGCAGGCGGTAGGCGCGATGTGCGAAGGAGCACAGGTGGCAGACGTCATCGCTGCAGTCGCGTCGATCGACCCCGTCATGGGCGGCGTTGACCGCTGACGCCCTCACCACAGCTAAGGAAACCCATGGCCATCTCTGACACGACCCGAGCGCAGATGCGTGAAGCGCTGACGCGCTACCCGCGCAAACGCTCGGCGTTGATGCCACTCCTGCATCTTGTCCAGGCGGACGAGGGTCACATCTCGCCGGAAGGCCTGGCACACGTCGCCGAGCTCACCGAGCTCACTGAGGCAGAGGTCACCGCAGTGGCCACCTTCTACACGATGTACCTGAAGCAGCCCGGCGGGCGCGTGCGGGTTGGGGTCTGCATCAACTCGCTTTGCGCTGTTCTGGGCGGCGACGCCATCTGGGATGCGCTCGTCGACCATTGCGGGGTTGGTAACCACGGAACCACGAACGACGGTGCGGTCACGCTCGAGCGAATCGAGTGCCAGGCGGCGTGCACGCACGCACCGGTCATGACTGCCAACTGGGAGTTCCTCGACGATATGACCGTCGAAAAGGCCAAGCAGGTCGTGGACGACATCCGGGCCGGTCGGCCGGTGACCAGCACCAGAGGGCCGGTCGTTCGTACGTTCGGAGAGGCCGAGCGCACGATCGCAGGCGTTGACGACGGCCTGAGCGGAGACGGCGACCACCGTGACGACCGAACCCTCGCCGGCCTGCGCCTAGCCCAGAGCAACGGCGATGCAGAGGCCAGCGCCCAGGCACAGGCGCGGGCGGCATCTGGGCGGGGGCGCTGACATGCCACTCGTTCCTGTCCTCTCAGCCCATTGGGATGAAGCCGACGCGCACACGATCGATGGTTACCGCCGCAACGGTGGGTACACAGCGTTGGGCACCGCCCTCGCTCAGCAGCCCGACGACATCATTCAGCTGGTCAAGGACTCCGGCCTGCGTGGCCGCGGCGGCGCAGGGTTTCCGACCGGCATGAAGTGGGGGTTCGTGCCGCAAGGTGACGGCAAACCCCACTACCTGGTCGTCAACGCGGACGAATCCGAACCTGGCGCGTGCAAAGACGTTCCCTTGATGATGGCCAACCCTCACGCGTTGATCGAAGGCGTCGTCATCTCCTCGTTCGCGATCCGCGCCGGTCACGCGTTCATCTATGTACGCGGCGAGGTACCGCACGCCATCCGGCGAGTGGCTCAGGCCGTGCGCGAGGCGTACGCAGCGGGCCTTCTCGGCAAGAACATTCAGGGGTCGGGTTTCGACCTGGAGGTGACGGTCCATTCGGGCGCCGGCGCGTACATCTGCGGTGAAGAGACAGCTCTGCTCGACTCGCTCGAAGGATTCCGCGGTCAGCCGCGGCTGAAGCCACCCTTCCCTGCAGTCGCCGGTCTCTACGCGTCCCCGACCGTCGTCAACAACGTAGAGACCATCGCGAGCGTTCCGTACATCGTGAACAACGGGGCCGAGTGGTACACGTCGTACGGCAGCGAGAAGTCGCCAGGCGTCAAGCTCTTCGCGGTGTCGGGGCACGTCGAGCGTCCAGGCATCTACGAAGCTGCGATGGGCACCACCATGCGCGAGCTGCTGGAGTGGGCAGGCGGAGTACGGCGGGGCCACAGACTGAAGTTCTGGGTACCGGGCGGTTCGAGCGTTCCGTTGCTGACCGAAGAACACCTGGACGTCCCGTTCACCTACGAAGACATCGCGGCCGCCGGCTCCATGCTGGGCACCGGCACCCCGATGGTCTTCGACGAGACGACCAGCGTGACCCGAGCCGTGACGCGCTGGTTGGAGTTCTACAAGCACGAATCGTGCGGCAAGTGCACACCCTGCCGCGAAGGAACCTACTGGTTGGTCGACCTCCTGCGCAGGCTGGAAAACGGTGCTGGCTCCGACGACGACATCACTCGGATCAACGAGGTCTCGGCGCAGATCGCGGGTCGATCGTTCTGTGCGCTCGGCGACGCCGCCGCCACGCCGTTCCCTGGCGCCATGAAGTACTTCGCGGACGAGATCGCTCAGGGCACGCACACGTCCGCCGCAGAGCTGTTCGACCCGCCCGCAGCGACGGTCTTCACGGGGGTGAACGCATGACGGTCACGACTTCGTCCACCGGCGAGGCGCTCGAACCGCGCCCCGACCTCGTGACGCTCACCATCGACGGTGTCGAGACCTCGGTACCCAAGGGAACACTCATCATTCGCGCGGCCGAGCAGCTCGGCGTCGCTGTACCCCGCTTCTGTGACCATCCGCTGCTCGATCCGGTCGCGGCTTGTCGCATGTGCCTGATCGAAGTCGAGGGCATGCCCAAGCCACAGCCGGCGTGTGCGGTGACGTGTTCAGACGGCATGGTCGTCAAGACGCAGATGACCTCAGAGCTCGCTGACGATGCTCAGCGCAGCGTGATGGAGTTCCTGCTCATCAACCACCCGCTCGACTGCCCGATCTGCGACAAGGGTGGCGAGTGCCCGCTGCAGAACCAGGCGATGACCAACGGCCAGGGTGACACGCGCTTTGACAGCCCGAAGCGGACGTTCCCCAAACCCATCAACCTGTCTGCCCAGGTGCTCCTCGACCGTGAGCGCTGCGTCTCGTGTGCGCGCTGCACTCGTTTCTCCGAGCAGATTGCCGGTGACCCGTTCATCGAGCTGTTGGAACGTGGGTCCGACCAGCAGGTTGGCATCGCAGACGACAGACCCTTCAACTCCTACTACTCCGGCAACACGATCCAGATCTGCCCGGTCGGCGCACTCACGAGTGCGATGTATCGATTCCGGTCGCGTCCCTTCGATCTCGTTTCGACGCCGACCGCCTGCGAGCACTGCGCTTCTGGTTGCGCACTGCGCACTGATTCACGGCGCAACAGCGTGATGCGGCGACTTGCAGCAGTCGATCCCGACGTGAACGAGGAGTGGAACTGCGACAAGGGTCGCTTCGCGTTCCGCTACCTGGAGTCCGATGACCGGCTGACCACTCCCTTGGTCCGCGACAACGGTGAGCTGCGCCCGGCGTCGTGGGACGAGGGGTTGGTCACCGCTGCCGCAGGGCTGAAGGCGGCGTCCGGCAACGTCGGAGTGTTGACCGGTGGACGCCTCATGACCGAGGACGCTTACGCGTACTCGACCTTCGCGAGGCGCGTCCTTCAAACCAACGACATCGACTTCCGGACCCGGCAGCACTCCGCGGAGGAGGGGCAGTTCCTC
>DASUFV010000271.1:0-3159 GCA_036274415.1 Actinomycetes bacterium | reverse complement strand
CTGGCTGTTACTCCTCGCCGTGGTGGTGATCGTGGTCGTCGTCGTCATCGCGATGCGCACCGGCACCATCGGACGCCGGCACGCCCGTCAGTCGACCGCCGTGTTCGGCGACCAAGTCGTCTCAGCCGCCGAGCACCGCAGGCAAGCGGAAGAGGCGGCAGAGCAAGGCCGCTGGAGTGACGCGGTGCTCGAGGCCTTCCGAGCGCTCGTCCGTCACCTGGAGGAGCGCTCCGTCCTCGACGAACGTCCCGGCCGGACCGCCGACGAAGCGGCACGCGATGCCGCGTCGAGCTTCCCTGCCTCCCAATCGGCGTTGTCGACCGCAGCCCGCACCTTCGACGAGGTCGCGTACGGCGATCGCGACGGAACTTCCGAGGGGTACTGGCAGATCCGCGAGGTCGATGATGCCGTCCGAACCGCCAAGCTGGTCGCCGCTCGATGAACCGACGCTGGCGGCCTTGGCTGTGGGCGGGGTTCGCGCTCGCGGCCTTCGCGGTGGCGACTGCCCTCGCCACACCTGGCGTGACGCGCTCCCCCTACGACCCACAGTCCGCATCACCTGAGGGCACCCGCGCGCTCGCGCAGCTCCTGGGCGACGCCGGCGTCGAAGTCGAACGCACCACGGACGCCGCTCGCGCGATGCGAGCGGATGCGGGCGAGACATTGGTGGTTGCGTATCCCGAACTGCTACCGCCTGACGCCGTGCGCGGGCTGGAGCAATCGGGTGCAGACGTCGTGCTGCTCGGACCGACGTCCTCGCCCAAGGGCTACCTCGGAATCGTCGCCGACGAACCCGCGCGGTACGAAGACCGCGAGCCCGCCTGTGAGCTGCCGGCCGCAACGACGTCCGGTACAGCGCGGACCGGTGGCCCCACGCTCGTGCCAGGGCAATACGGCGGACCGACCATCGACTGCTATCCCAGCAGCGGACTGTCGGGCCCCACGTTGGTGCAACGCATGGTCGGCCCGGGTTCCAGCCACACGGTGCTCGCCTCTGCCGAGTTCATGACCAACGAGTGGCTCGGACAGTCAGGCAACGCAGCGCTCGCAATGAACCTTCTCGGATCGAACCCGCAGGTCGTGTGGTGGCTGCCCTCTCCGGTTTACACCGGCACGCAGACTTTGACCTCGGTGCTCCCCGACGGGGTGTGGCCGGTGCTCGGCGCGCTGGTCGTGCTCGTTCTCGTGCTCGCGGCCTGGAAGGGACGCCGTCTGGGCCCGGTCGTCACCGAACAGCTTCCCGTCGCGGTGCGGGCGTCTGAGACCACGGAGGGACGCGCCCGGATCTACCAACGGCATCACACTCGCGCCCGCGCGGCACAGCACCTACGCGACCTCACCGCTACCCAACTCAGCCGCCGGCTCGGACTTCCTGCCAACTCCGATCAGAGCGCCACCGTGAGCGCCGTTGCCGCTGCGACCGGCCGGCCTTCGGAATCGGTGAACGCAGTCTTGTACGGTCCACCACCAGAGCGTGACGACGACCTTGTCGCGCTCGGTCAGCATCTGGCCGATCTCGACCGGGAGGTTCGTCGCTCGTGACCACACTGCCGACCAGCACCGATCCGCGTGCTGCCCTGCTGGCTGTCCGCGACGAGGTGTCCAAGGCAGTGGTTGGCCAGGACGCGGTGGTCACCGGTGTGCTGATCGCACTGCTCTGCCAGGGTCATGTGCTCATCGAAGGTGTCCCCGGCACCGCCAAGACGCTGCTGATCCGCGCTTTGGCCAAAGCTCTCGCGGTCGAGAGCAAGCGCCTTCAGTTCACGCCAGATCTCATGCCGGGTGATGTCACCGGGTCGTTGGTGTACGACGCTCGCACAGCAGAGTTCACCTTCCGGCCAGGGCCGGTGTTCACGAACCTGATACTCGCCGACGAGATCAACCGCACGCCACCGAAGACGCAGGCTGCGCTCCTCGAAGCGATGGAAGAACGACAGGTCACTGTCGACGGCGCACCCCGTCCGCTACCCAACCCATTTCTCGTCGCAGCCACGCAGAACCCGGTCGAGTACGAGGGCACCTATCCCCTTCCGGAAGCCCAGCTCGACCGATTCCTGCTGAAGCTCACGATGCCGGTGCCACCCCGTGAGGTCGAGGTGGACGTCGTCGCTCGCCACGCGTCCGGGTTCGACCACCGCGACCTCGATGCTGCCGGACTGCGCCCCGTCGCCGACCCCAGCGCGTTGGCCACGGCACGAGAGTCCATGTCGCAGGTCACTGTTTCGCCTGACGTCATCGGCTACGTCGTCGACCTCGCGCGCGCGACCCGGTCGGTCACATCCGTCGAGTTGGGCGTCTCCCCGCGCGGCAGCACGGCGTTGCTGGCCACCGCGCGCGCCTGGGCCTGGCTCAGCGCCAGAGACTTCGTCACACCGGACGACGTCAAGGTGATCGCCAAGCCCACCTGGCGACACCGGATCCAGCTGCGACCGGAGGCCCAGTTGGAGGGCGTCTCGTCCGACAGCGTCCTTGACTCGGTGCTGAGCACCGTGGCGGTCCCCCGCTGAAATGGTTCTGACCGGGCGCTTCGTCGTCGTCGCAGCGGTCACTGCGTCATTGGTCGTGGTCCGACCAGACTGGTCGACGCTGTTGGTCTGGCTGCTCGCCATTACCGCACTCTGGGTGGTCGACGTCGCCCGCGCTCCGCGCCCTCGGGAGCTGAAGGTCGCCAGGTCCGGTGCAACATCGCTCCGGGCTTTGGAGTCGGCAGAGCTGCGACTCACCGTGACGAACACGTCGAATCGCCACTTCGTCGGCATGATCCGCGACGCCTGGCCACCTTCGCTGCGGATGCAACCAAGCCGTCACACCATTTCCATCGACGCCGGTGACCGTCGGGCTCTGAAGGCGACAGTCACGTCCACCCGGCGCGGCGCCCGGCACCCCGACCGCGTCACCGTGCGCAGCTTGGGGCCTTGGCAGCTGGGCGGGCGACAACAGTCGAGGCAGATGCCGTGGCGGATCGACGTACTGCCTCCCTTCGAGTCGCGACGGCACCTACCCGCCAAGCTGGCCGAACTTCGCGACCTGGAAGGGCGCTCGGTCGTGCTGCAACGAGGGCAAGGAACGGAGTTCGACTCGCTCCGGGAGTACGTCAACGGGGACGACGTTCGCTCGATTGACTGGCGGGCCACCGCACGCGCTGCTGACGTGATGGTG
>DASUFV010000270.1:0-4701 GCA_036274415.1 Actinomycetes bacterium | reverse complement strand
GCGTTGCTCCACGTGCGAAGGATGGAGCCGTAGTCCATGCGATGCCAGAAGTGCTCGTACGGCTCCCGTCCGTCCGCTCCATCGCTGTCGTCGAGCCCGTGTTGGACTCCGTGCGCGTATTCAGTGAGCGTCCAGGTGTTTCTCTGACGCATCGCCGACTGCCATTGAGCTGGGATCAGCCGTGCCAGGTCGCGTGCGGTGACGATGACTTTGACCTGGGACTGACCCAGCGATCTGACCAGCCCGTTGACCTGCTCCTGGTTCAACCAGCAGAGAAACTCCTGCGAGATGAGGGCGCTGCTCTTCCGCGAGTGATTGATCGTGTCCGCGATGGCCGTCCATTCGCCCGGGATCGGCTCGTCGGCTGGCCTCCAGTTGTGCAGAGCACGGGCCGCGCGTCCGAACCCGTATTGGCCCTTGGCCGGCATGATGACGTCGTTCTTTTCCAGCGACTTCTGGTTCGCCCAGAGGACGCGCTGGATGAAGGTCGTTCCCGTCTTGGTCGTCCCGATGTGCAGGTATACGACGCGAGGCGCCATGACCGCTCCCTGGTTGTCTGCT
This sequence comes from Actinomycetes bacterium, assembly GCA_036274415.1. Lineage (GTDB taxonomy): Bacteria > Actinomycetota > Actinomycetes > JAHEKZ01 > JAHEKZ01 > JAHEKZ01. The sequence continues at coordinate 4,140 of DASUFV010000270.1, read as the reverse complement.
GGCCCGGCCACGATAGCCAAGGCAGACCTTCTCGACGGGCTCCGGTGGTCTAGTGTCTGCGAGTGCCCTCGGTACACGCTGTCGTGGTCGCTTACAACAGACGTGAGCTACTACGTGCGGCCATCCAGTCGCTCTTGGCACAGTCGCGGCCGGTCGACCAGATCCATGTCATCGACAACGCATCGACCGACGGTACGTCGACAATGGTGCGTGACGAGTTCCCGGACGTTCAGCTGCACCTGCTGGATGAAAACACCGGAGGTGCGGGTGGGTTCGCGGCGGGCCTGGCGTTTGCGACCGCGGCGGGTGCCGACTTGGTCTGGTTGATGGACGACGACACGGTGGCGACCGACGAAGCACTGCAGAAGCTGCTGGACGCCCGTGACGCCTCGAGGGCCCCGCTCCCAGTCTTGCTGGCGAGTCGCGTCGTCTGGACCGACGGACGTGATCATCCGATGAACACCCCACGCGTTCGACCTGGGGTGAGCACGGGCGAGCGCCAAGCGGCGACCGAGGTTGGATGCCTGCCGATCCGCTCGGCGTCGTTCGTTTCCGTGCTCGTCGACGTCGAAGCCGTGCGCCAAGTAGGCCTACCGAAGGCCGACTTCTTCCTCTGGAATGACGACTTCGAGTTCACTTCCCGCCTGCTCCGGAGAAACCGCGGCCTCTACTGTCCCTCCAGCATCGTCGTGCACCACACGCGGACCTTCGGATCGGTCGATGCCGATCCGGGGGAACGCTTCTACTACGAGGTGCGCAACAAGGTATGGACGTTCTTCCGCAGCGACGGGCTCTCGCCATCGGAGAAGGTGCTGTACGGCGGTTCGACGCTCCGGCGTTGGGCGCGGACGTTCGCTGCGTCGGAGCACCGCGGCGTTCTCTGGTCAGGCTTACGCCGTGGCCTCAAGGAGGGCGTGACCCGAGCGCCACGTCCTTCCTCTGTCGTGCTGTCAGAAGCCGGGGTCGACGTGGTCGACCCCTCAGAGGCTCCCTGATGGACGATCCAGTGCCCAACTCGCGCGACGCCGAGCCCTTCTCACTGTTGCTGCCGACCTATCACGCCGACGAGCCACGCTTCCTCGAGCGGGCATTTCTCAGCGCGGTACACGAGCAGGTGCGGCGTCCCGACGAGGTGGTGCTCGTGCGCGACGGTCAGGTCCCAGCCACGCTGAGCGAGACGCTCGACCGACTCAGTGCCAGCTCCCCCGTGCCGGTCGTTCGAGTCGACCTCGAGGTCAACCGCGGGTTGGGTTACGCCCTGGACGCCGGACTGGCTGCTTGCACTTACGAGATCGTCGCGCGCATGGACTCCGACGACGTCAGCTTGCCGGAGCGCTTCGCTCGCCAAATCCCGTTGCTGGAGCAGGGGTACGACCTGGTCGGGACAGCCCTTCTCGAGTTCGGCAGCGATGAAGACGACATCGTGGGCATCCGCACTCCGCCGACAGAAGAGTCCGAGATCGTGAAGTGGTCGCGGTTCCACGATCCGTTCAACCATCCAACCGTCGTCTACCGGCGTCAGATGGTCATGGCGTCTGGCGGGTATCGCGACCTGCCATTGATGGAGGACTACTGGCTCTTCGCGCGGATGATCGAACACGGCGCGCGCGTCGCCAATCTCTCCGAACCGTTGGTCAAGTACCGGATCGGGGCCGGTGCCTACGCACGGCGCGGCGGGTGGACCTTGCTCCGCAGCGAGCTGACGCTGCAGCGCCAGTTCCGAGTGTCCGGTTTTGTGACGCGCCGGCAGTACGTGCGCAACCTCGTCGTGCGCGGTGGGTATCGCTTGGTGCCTGAGAAGCTTCGCCGCGCCGCCTACCGGCGTCTGATCGCGACACGGGGCGAGCGCCCCTGATCGGCCGTCCGGGGGAGCCTCCAACGACCAACCAGGGGGCGGGAACGGCCAAGCGGTAGTCTTGAGCAGCCCTTTCCTGAGCAAGCATCGGAGACTAGGTGGCTGACCTCGTTGTCGTCGGATCCGGCTTCTTCGGGCTGACTGTCGCAGAACGCGCTGCGCGTGAATTGGGGCTCTCGGTACTCGTCCTGGAGCGGCGTTCCCACCTCGGCGGCAACGCATACAGCGAGGCCGACCCAGAGACCGGCATCGAGGTGCACCGCTACGGTGCCCACCTCTTCCACACCTCCAACGAGCGGGTGTGGGAGTACGTGAACCGCTTTACCGCCTTCACCGGCTACCAGCACCGGGTTTGGACCAAGTTCCACGACAAGGTGTACTCGATGCCCATCAACCTGGGCACGATCTGCTCGTACTTCGGACGTTCTCTTGGGCCGGACGAGGCGCGCGCCCTGGTGTCCGAGCAGGCTCGAGAGTTCGACGCCGACACCGCGAACAACCTGGAAGAGAAGGCGATCTCGCTGATCGGGCGTCCGCTCTACGAGGCGTTCATCCGTGGCTACACCTTGAAGCAGTGGCAGACCGACCCCAAGGAGCTGCCGGCCGAGATCATCACGAGGCTGCCGGTGCGCTACACGTTCGACAACCGCTACTTCAACGACACGTACGAAGGGCTACCGGTCGACGGTTACACGGCCTGGCTGGAGCGGATGGCAGACGATCGGAGGATCGAAGTCCAGCTCGACACCGACTTCTTCGACCGGAAGAACGAGATCGTCGGCCAGGTGCCGGTGGTCTACACCGGCCCGGTCGACCGCTACTTCGACTACGCAGAAGGCCGGCTCGGATGGCGAACGTTGGACTTCGAGCGCGAGGTCGTTCCCACCGGTGACTACCAGGGCACGTCGGTGATGAACTACGCGGACGAGGACGTCCCGTATACGCGCATTCACGAGTTTCGGCACTTTCACCCAGAGCGCGATTACCCAACCGACAAGACGATCATCATGCGTGAGTACTCACGGTTTGCCGAAACCGACGACGAGCCTTACTACCCGATCAACACCGCCGACGACCGTGCGCGACTTCTGGCATACCGCGACCTCGCGTCACGCGAGCCGGGCGTGCTCTTCGGAGGGCGACTCGGCACCTACAAGTATCTCGACATGCACATGGCCATCGGTTCGGCGTTGTCGCGCTTCGACAATGTCCTGCGACCGCACTTCACAGAAGGCCAGCCCCTGGTCAGCGGAGGAGTCACAGAGTGAGCACCACCAAACCAGCCGAGGCAGCTGGGGAGAGCCTCGTCCATGAGGTGCTGCAGCGGCTAGTGCTGCCATCTGACGCCGACTACGACACCTTGCCCCTCTACGCCGAGAAGGGCGAGATTCGCCCGCGGCCCGAGACCGATCCGATGGATGACGTCGAGGTCGATGGGCGCGACCAGGTACACCCCGATCAAGTAACGGGCCGCCACTCGATCACCGTTCCGGCTGGTGACCGGGTCTCGTTCGCGACCTACTTCAACGCGTTCCCTGCCTCGTACTGGCACCGGTGGTCGCGGGTGAACAACGTCCGGCTGTCCGTTCAGATCGAGGGCACGGGCGATGTGTTGGTCTACCGCTCCAACTCGCGCGGCGACCAGCAGCGCGTCGACAAGCGTCGCGTCGAAGGTTCCGGCACCGTCGAGTTCGACCTGCCGCTCGGAAACTTCGGTGACGGTGGCTGGTACTGGTTCGACGTGGTGGCTGGTATGGCACCTGTCAATGTCGAGAACGCGGAATGGACGGCCGAAGTGCCGCCCTACGAGCGCGGAATGATCTCGGTCGGCATCACGACCTTCAACCGTCCCGAGTACTGCGTCGACGTGCTGCGCACGTTGGCGTCCGACGAGCAGGCGCTTTCACGCATCGAGACCATCTTCGTCGTCGACCAGGGCACGAAGCTCGTCGAGGACGAGCCTGGGTTCGAAGAGATCGCTCAAAAGCTCGGCCAACACTTGTTCATCGTGCGGCAGCCGAACCTCGGAGGGTCCGGAGGTTTCTCGCGGTCGATGTACGAGGCGACGTACGGAACCGCCAGTGAATACGTCTTGCTGCTCGACGATGACGTACTGGTCGAGCCTGAAGGTATCCTTCGCGCCGTCACGTTCGCTGACTTGGCTCGACAGCGCATCATCGTCGGCGGTCACATGCTGAACATGCATGTTCGCTCGATGATTCATGCCTGGGGTGAACGCGTCAACAAGTACCGCTTCTTCTGGGGGCCGGCGCCACATACCCGGC
>DASUFV010000269.1:0-2764 GCA_036274415.1 Actinomycetes bacterium | reverse complement strand
TGGGTTGCTGGCGTACTTCTTGCCGATGCAGGGGTCGAGGTAGTCGACCGGCAGCGGGTCCTTGCCGCGACGCTCGAGCTTGCGGTTGATCTGCCGCATCTGCTTGCGCACCGTCGGCTTGTCGAGCGTCTGGTTGATGGGCGGCAGCACCGCGACGGTCGAGACCTTGCCGTTCACGACGCGCACGATGTCGTTGCCCGCGGCGTCCGCGACGAGCGCACTGCCGTAGCCCTCGTCCGCCACCTTGTACGGGTTGGACTCGACGATGCCCTTGTACTTGGCCGGGCCGAGGAACCGCTCGAGGCTGCTGAAGCGCTCGAAGCACGTACCGCTGTCGCGGATGCCGTAACGGTTGTCGGCGTCCGGGTTGTTCTGCTCCTCGAAGTCTGACAGCGACGCGAGGATGTCGGTCGAGCCATCCGGCCGCACGATGCCAAGCGCGGTCTCAGGTGGTGATCCAACCTCCGGTGGAAGCGTGAGCGTGTAGTAAACCGAACCGTTCTGCGTCACTGCAGCGCCGGACGTACCAGACCCAGGCGGTGCGGACGCGATCTCGCTGCGGTCGCCGTTCGGCTTGATCTTCGTCAAAAGCCCCGCGAACGCCTCAGCGACGTACAGCGTCCCGTCATCGTCAACCGCGAAACCCAGTGGGCTGGTCAGGTTGTCGGCAACTGTTTCGTCTGCGGACGCCGGGGTTGCAGTCGCGCCGACGAGCGCGAGTACTGCGGCTCCCACACCTAGATTCCTGCGCCATGCCGTCACAGGCACACCTCCCGTAGTCGAGTGACTGCAACCTAGACCTGAAACCGTGCGTGCACTACAGGAACATCGGTGCGTAGTTGCGCCCTCACCGCTCGTCACGATTCCCCGCTACACCTTGATGATTTGGATCGCGCTGCGTCGAGGCATCGCCGACTGCGGAAGTTCACCCACAGCGACTGTGGGTTCGTTTCCACAGCTGGCCACTGCGACGTGGCGAAACGGCGTCCGGACGCCGCACGCTGCGCCCCATGTCCTCCACGCCTCTCACGCGAATCGCCACCACCATGCAACGCCAGGCCGGCGTCATCAGCCGTAGGCAGGCGTTGGCTTCCGGCATGACCGAGCGGCAGCTTGACTACCAGCTCCCCATGCGGCGGTGGACGGCGTTGCATCGCGGCGTCTACCTGTCGTCGGACGCCCCACTCACGTGGGAGGCACGTGCGCACGCCAGCGTGCTGGCGGCAGGTGACGGCGCAGTCCTGGTGGCCGAAACGGCAGCGGCTCTGCGAAGCCACGTGCCAGAGAGGCTTCCGATCACTGTCGCGATTCCGGAGTCGAGGCGGCGGGCATTGCCCAGTTGGGCGAACGTGCTTCGGCTCGAAGTGCCGATGGCCGAGCGAGTGATCATCCGCCACCTGCCAACGACGACGCGGTTGCGCACGGCCATAGACATCGCGCATCTCATGCCCGCCTCGCAAGCTCAGCCCGTGCTCGACCGCATGCTCGTGCGCGACGAGGTTGATCTCGCGGCGCTGACCGCGGCAGTGGAAGCGTCACGGAGAGCGGGCTCGCGTCAGGCGCGAAAGCTGCTCGCCAGCGCGAACGACCTGGCGGCGGCTGAGTCGGAGCGTCTCGCACGCCGGCTGTTGCGCGGAGCAGGTCTCACCGACTGGGTGAGCAACTACCCAGTCACCTTGGGCGGCACGTCGATGAAGCTCGACCTAGCCAACCTTCGGCTCCGCATCGGTATCGAGGTCAAGGGATGGATCTTCCACTCGAAGAGCGACCGTGCGGCGTCCGACGACGACCGTGTCGTCGCAATGCAGTTAGGCTCGTGGATCGTCATCCCGGTCGGTTGGCTCACGCTCAACGCTCATCCGCAGAAGTTCCTCGACCAGGTGAAGGCCTGCATCGAGGCCCGCAAGCGATACGGAGTACCGGCGTCCGCCGCCTAGAGCGTCAGCAGCGGAAACGAGCCCACACACGTTGTGGGCTGGCTTCCGTAGCCGAAGGCACATTCGGACGCGCGAGCCGCCTGCGTTGACGGCATGCTGAACCCCGAAAGGGGTGGGCATGCGCTTCAAGGACCGGCGAGTCAACACGTCCGGGGTCGACGACTTACGCGGTCGCCGGATGGGCGGCGGCCTGGCGATCGGCGGGGGCGCGGGGCTCATCGGCGTCATCGCCGCGATCCTGTTCGCCGTCCTTGGCGGCGGCGGTTTGCCGCCAGGCTCGTTCGACGTCTCGCAGCTGGACGGCGGCGTCCTCGGCAACCAAGCGGGGACAGTCGGTGAGAGCGACCTTGCTGAGCGTTGCGCCACCGAGAACGCGATCGAGCAGTACGACGACTGCTACATGGTGAAGATCTACAACGAGACCGACGAGGTCTGGGCCGACCAGTTCGCCGCCGGCGTGTTCGGCAACGTCGACTACCAACCGCCGCGCATGGCGTTCTTCACCGACTATGTCAGCACCGGGTGCGGTGGCGCGAGCGCCGAGGTCGGCCCGTTCTACTGCCCGCCGGACGAGCGCATCTACTTCGACCTCGGGTTCCTCGAAGAGCTGCAGCAGCAGTTCGGGGCGGAGGGACGGTACGCCCAGGCGTACATCCTGGCGCACGAGTTCGGCCACCACCTGCAGACGCTGCTCGGCATCGAGCGCCAGGTGCGTGCTGCGCAGCAGCGCGATCCGGCGTCCGCGAACGAGCTGTCGGTACGCATGGAGCTGCAGGCCGACTGCTTCGCCGGCGTCTGGGGCGCCCTGGCCGACGAGGCCGGCAACG
>DASUFV010000268.1:0-3936 GCA_036274415.1 Actinomycetes bacterium | reverse complement strand
CCGCCACCGTGACCGGCAACCGCGCCGACGCCGAACGCGCACTCGCTCGTCTCGTGGCCGACGTCCAGTCCGATCGGACGATCGGTTCGGCCTCGACCGTGTCGGAGTTGTTGGAGGCGTGGTTCGCGATCGCCTGCACGTCGTGGGCGCCGACGACGACGCGTGAGACCCGGTCGATCCTGGACCGGTGCCTGCATCCGCACCTCGGTCACCTCCGCGTCGGCGACGTCAGCGCAGCGATCATCGATGCCACCTATGCAGTGCTGCGAGAGCGCGGCAGTGTCAAGGGTGGTCCGCTCAAGCCGGGGACGCTCAGCCGGATCCACGTCGTGCTTCGCTCCGCATTCTCGCAGGCGATGCGGTGGGGATGGGTGTGGGACAACCCTGCCGAACGAGCCCACCGCATCGTCGTCCCGCCACCGGAGCTGCATCCGCCGAGACCCGCCGAGCTACAGCACCTGCTCGACCACATCCGAGCGTGCGATACGAGATTCCACGCATTGGTGTTGCTCGCCGCGACCACCGGGGCTCGTCGGGCACAGCTGCTCGGACTGACGTGGGACCAGGTCCAGCTCGACGTACGACGCGTGGCGTTTACACGCGGATGGGTGCAAGGAGCGGTGGGCGAGACGGTGGCGCCGACGAAGACGAAGCGACGCCACAGCGTCGAGCTCTCCACGGTCACCTACGAGACGTTGATGGCATTGCGTGAGGACAACTCGAACGGGTTCGTGTTCAGCGACGACAGGGGAGTGACGGCGTGGAAGCCCAACTGCGTCACCAAGACCTTCATCCGCTACCGGCGCGCCGCCGGCTGTCGAGAATTCCGGTTCCACGACCTCCGACACTTCATGGCCACCGAGATGCTCAACGCCGGCGTGCCGCTCCCGGTCGTCGCCCGCCGACTCGATCACCAACGCCCGTCGACCACCCTCAACTTCTACGCCCAAGCCGTCCCTGGCGGCGACGCCCACGCAGCCGAAACGCTCGAAGCGTTGCTCACCTCCGGGACACCTCGAGCCTGCGTCGAAGGGACGATCCCCGACGGGCACGTCGGTGACGTCACTGGATCGCTTGGAGTGCGCGTTGAACGGCGCTGAAGCGGATGCGCTCCTGCTCGAGGCGAATCTTCGGGCCGATGCGGTTGTCGCGGAGATCGTCGTAGATGTCACGTTCGTCGGTGGTGAGGCGGTCGAGGTCCCGGCGATGAGGTGACTGCTCGGTGCCCCAGAGCTCTCGGTGTTCCATCAGCGTGTGCCGGTCCATGAGGAGTGATGCAGCGTGGGGCACCACGGCGCGCAGCTGGTCGAGGATCCAGAAGCCGTGCGTGTCGATGTCGCCCCAGTAGTACACGGGGCAGGATGTCAACCATGGTGCGTCGGCGAGGTGTTCGAGGCCCGAGCCGGCTCCGAACACCGCGATCGCATCGGGGAGCGGGGGGAGTGCCAGGAAGTTGATCTCGTTCTCGGTGATGACGACCCGGCCCGGTGGTGGGACCCGACCGAAGTCGGCCGCAGTCAGGAGGTACTGGCCGTCGACGTCGAACGCTGTCAGACGCCACTGCGGGTCGAGCGTGCGGAACCGCACGAGGCGTGGTTTGAGCAGGAAGCGGAATCGCCGTGCGATGTCGGTCGTGCGCGCGGTGGTGTCGATCGCCTCCGGTTGAAGCACGCACTCCAGCAGCGCGGCGAGCAGCTGGCGGTGCTCTTCGACGAACTTCGTGTGGACGCCGGGAAGGTCGATCTGGCGGACATGGACGCTGGGGCGTGGATGATCGAGCATCCACTGCGCGAGCGTCATCAATGTGGTCCACTCCTCCGCCGCGTGGAGCACGTCGAGGGGCCGTTTGGCGAGGAGTGGCACGGCAGCAGGGAGCGTGTCGGAGGTCTGCTCGACCAGCAGGCGAAAGCGTGAGAGGTCGCCGCTTCTGCCGATGAGGGCGGCGGCATCATCGACGGTGTCGATCCAGATCTTCGCAGGGATGTCCTGGGCGCCGAGCTGGCGGTGATTGATCCGTCGCGCTTCGAGTCGGACGCGGGGCAGGGCTTGGATTGCGGCTACCCACGCTCGGGCGTCGTCGTATTGGGTGCCAAGTTCCCGGCTTGTCGGCACCTTGAACGGCACGCGGAGCGGGAAGCGGTCCTGCTCGAGCACGGAGGTCAAGAGCCGTCCGCGATCCCATTGTCGGGCGAGCCATGCACGGATGTCGGACGGAGTCGTCCAGCTGGTCTCAGTCATCGGTGTTGGTGGGTGAGGTATGCCTGCTTCTCTGCGTGGTATTCCTCGATCGTCAGGTTGCGGAGGCGTGAGTCCATGTCGGTGGGGTTCTCGACGAAGCCGACGTTGCGGACGAATGGCTCGATCACGTGAATCTTCTGCATGGGCGTCACGACCAGCAGCTGGAGGCCGAGTTTGGCGAACAGCTCGAGACCGAATCGTGCCGACTCGTCGGAGCCTCGTCCGAACGCTTCGTCGATGACCACGAAGCGGAACGAACGAGACGAGGCATCTCCGTGCCCGAGTCCGAACTGGAAGGCGAGGCTGGCGGCCAGCACGGTGTAGGCGAGTTTCTCCTTCTGCCCGCCGGACTTGCCGGATGAGTCGGAGTAGTGCTCGTGCTCGGTCCCGTCCTCGTGGTAGCGCTCCGACGCGGCGAACACGAACCAGTTGCGCACGTTGGTGACCTTGGCGGTCCATCTCCGGTCGAGCTCGGTCGAACCGTGCCGGCCCCGGAACCGTTCGATGAGTCCACGGATCTGCAGGAACTTGGCCTCGATCGCGTCCGGATCGTCGGTCGCAGTGAGGGTGCCCTCGGTGCAGGCTCGCAGGTCGCGTCGGAAGTCGCGGACCTCGGGATCGTCGGTGTCGGTGGGTTCGAGTGAGATGTAGCGGCCGGGGTTGAAGTCGATCTGGACGAGCGATGTGTTGATGTCGTCGATGCGGTCGCGGATGTCGTCGGTCTGCTTGTTGAGCTGGGATTGGAAGTTGGCGATCTCGCGGATTGTCTCTTCGTTGAGGAGGCGACGGAAGTGGGCTTCGTGGCGCGGCAGGTCGTCGGCCACCAGCCGATCGAGCATCCGCCGGTACTCGGGAGCAGCGTCGATCGTGGCGTCGAAGTCGGCCGTCTCGGCCGGGTAGTCGCGGCGGAAGTCCGCCATCGCGCCCACGATCGCTTCGCGCAGCGAACGGATCCGCTTGTCGCTGGCATCGATCCTGTCCTGGAGTTGGCTGCGCAGGGCCTTCTCGGTTCCTGCGAGGGTCCGAAGGGTGAGGCTGGCACCTGACTCGGCGATCAGGCGATTGACGTCGGCCCGGGCGGCGAGGTGCCTGGAGGATTCAGGCTGTGCGAGCGTCGTCTCGGCGTCGTCTCGACGGTCGGCGAGGTCGTTCCTGCGGACTTCGATGATTGCGAGCGCCTTCCCCTCGGCTTCCACCTGCTGTTCGGCCGATTTGGTCTGTTCGCTGAGGCTGTTCAGCTCCTGGCGGAGTTGGGTGAGCACGTCGGAGGTCGCCAGGAGGCGGTCACGCTCCTCGGTCAGAGTCGTGATTTGGCGGGCTGGGGAGTGCCAGTCGATGTCGGCGAAATCGCGGACCATGGTGAGCTTGGCGAGCTGACTGATCTGGCCGCTGACCTGCTTGCGCGCCTCCTTGCGATCAGCGATCACGCCCGCCTGCTTGACGAGGTCTTCCTCGAGTTGGGTGCGCTCGTGCTCCAGCGCCGCCAGCTTGCTGGCGTTCGACCATCCGAGCACATATCTGCTGCGGTCGTCGATGCGGTGGCGGTCGTCCTTCTCGTGGCGCTCGTTGCCACCCTTGATCTGGCCTCTCTTGGTGAGCGCCCGCCGCTCGCGCTGGAACTGCTCCGGTGTCGTACAGCAGGCGAAGTCGAACCGCTGTGCAAGCTGGGTAGCGACCCATCCTCTGTAGCGCCCGGTG
>DASUFV010000267.1:0-26667 GCA_036274415.1 Actinomycetes bacterium | reverse complement strand
TCTTCGGTGGCGGGCGGACCGGGGGACGCCGCGCCACCAAAGGCGACGACCTGACCGCTGGCATCACTTTGAGCTTTCGCGATGCCGCGTCCGGCGTGACCACGACGATCCCGCTGCGCTCTGAAGCCGTGTGCCCCACGTGTCACGGGTCAGGCGCCAAGCCAGGGACCAGCCCGCACGTGTGTGCGGTCTGCGGCGGCAGCGGGCAGACCGTCCGGCAACAGGGCAGCTTCGGCTTCGCCGAGCCCTGCCGCGCGTGTCACGGTCGCGGCGAGGTCGTCGACAACCCGTGCTCAACGTGTGGCGGCGTTGGCGTCACGATGCAGTCGCGAAACGTCAAGGTGCGAATCCCCGCCGGTGTGAAAGACGGCGCGACGCTACGAATCGCGGGCAAAGGCGCTCCAGGACGCGGCGGCGGGCCGGCAGGCGACCTGCTGCTGACCGTTCGAGTGGCCAAGCACGCACTGTTCGGACGCAAGGGCGACAACCTCACGCTCACCGTTCCGATCACGTTCACCGAGGCGGCGTTCGGTTCGACGATCACTGTTCCAACGCTCGACGGTGACAGCGTGAAGCTGAAGATCCCGGCAGGGACGCCGTCCGGCAGGACGTTCCGCGTCAAGGGACGCGGTCTATCGAACAAGTCCAAGACCGGTGATCTGCTCGTCACGGTTGAAGTGGCTGTGCCGCAGCGCGTCGACGGCAAGGCAAAGGAAGCACTGCAGCAGTACGCAGAGGCAACTGCGAACGAAGACCCGCGGGTCGAACTGTTCACTCAGGCCGGAAAGGAGTGACATGAGCATCGAAGACTTCGACAATGCGCCGGTCTTCGCCATCTCAGTGGTGGCACAGCTCACCGGCATGCACCCACAGACCCTTCGGCAGTACGACCGAGTCGGTCTGGTCACTCCGCAGCGCACTCCAGGTGGCGGACGCCGCTACTCCGCCCGCGATATCGAGCGTCTCCGCGAGATCCAGCGACTCTCCGGTGAAGGCGTTGGGCTCACCGGTGTCCGTCGCATCCTCGACCTCGAACGACTTGCCGACGAGCTCACGGCACGGGTGCGAGAGCTCGAAGAAGAGCTCGAGACCGCCCGACGGGCTCTGGTGCAGATGCAGCAGCACGCGGCATCGGGCAGCGAGGTGGCGTTGCGCGACAGCGCAGCAGTCGTCGTGTGGCGGCGGCCCACCCCGTCGATCTGAATCGACCAAAGACTTGACCAGGAGAACTAACTATGGACTTCACCACTCGAAGCCGGGAGGCACTGGCCAGCGCGCAGCAGGCCGCTGTCTCGGCCGGTAACCCCCAGCTCGAGCCGATCCACCTGCTCGCGGCGTTGCTCAGCGAAGGCGACGGCATACCGGCCGCGCTGCTGCAAGCCCTCGGCGTCGAACGCGCTGACGTAGCAGCCAAAGCGGACGCGGCGGTTGCTCGCCTGCCTCGCGTTGCCGGCGAGACGGCGTCCGGGCCGCAAGCGTCGGGTGCGTTGCAGCGCGTTCTGGCGCGTGCGCAGGAGCGTGCGCAGGACCGCGGTGATGCATATGTCAGCACCGAGCACCTGCTGCTGGCGCTTGCCGACGTTCCGGGCGAGGCGTCGGAGCTACTGATGAGCGCGGGCGCGTCCGAACCTGCTCTCACCGACGCGCTCGAGCGCGTGCGAGGCAGTGCACGAGTCACGAACGCCGACCCAGAAGACACCTTTCAGGCGCTCGAGAAGTACGGTGTCGATCTGACTGCTCGCGCCCGCGAGGGCAAGATCGACCCGGTCATCGGACGTGACGCTGAGATCCGACGCGTCATTCAGGTGCTCTCGCGACGGACCAAGAACAACCCTGTCCTCATTGGCGAGCCTGGCGTAGGCAAGACCGCCGTGGTCGAGGGCCTGGCGTCGCGCATCGTTGCGGGTGATGTTCCCGAGTCGTTGCGCGGCAAGCGACTGGTCGCACTCGATCTCGGCGCAATGGTGGCCGGCGCGAAGTACCGCGGTGAGTTCGAGGAACGCCTCAAGGCGGTGCTGGACGAGATCAAGGCTTCGGATGGGCAGATCGTCACGTTCATCGACGAGATGCACACGGTCGTCGGGGCGGGAGCCACGGGCGACTCGGCGATGGACGCCGGCAACATGCTCAAACCGATGCTGGCGCGCGGTGAGCTGCGCATGATCGGCGCGACGACGCTCGATGAGTTCCGCGAGCACGTCGAGAAAGATCCCGCGCTAGAGCGCCGCTTCCAGCAGGTGTTCATCGACGAACCCAGCGTCGAAGACACCATCGCGATCCTGCGCGGTCTCAAAGAGCGCTACGAAGCGCACCACAAGGTGCAGATCGAAGACGCTGCGCTCGTCGCCGCGGCGTCCTTGTCGCACCGTTACATTCCGGCACGGCAGCTGCCGGACAAGGCCATCGACTTGATCGACGAGGCTGCGTCGCGACTGCGCATGGAGATCGACTCCAGCCCGGTCGAGATTGACCAGCTGCAGCGGCAGGTCGACCGGTTGCGCATGGAAGAGATGGCGCTCGCCCGAGAAACCGACGAGGCGTCCAAGGAGCGGCTGGCCAAGCTGAGGGCCGACCTCGCCGACCTGCAAGAGGAGCTCAGTGCGCTGCAGGCGCGGTGGGAGCGTGAGAAGACGGGCCTCAACCGAGTTGGCGAGCTGAAGGAACAGGTCGACGCCAAACGCGTCGAGGCAGAACGCGCCCAGCGGGACGGCGACTTGGCCACTGCCTCCCAGTTGCTCTACGGCGAGATACCTGCGTTGGAGAAGCAGATCGCCGAAGCGTCGGAGTCGGCAGAAGAGATCGTGCCGATGGTGAAGGAAACCGTCGGGCCCGACGACGTTGCTGAGGTCGTCGCCGCGTGGACCGGTATTCCTGCCGGACGTCTGCTCGAAGGGGAGGCGGCCAAGCTCCTCCGCATGGAGGATGAGCTCGGCAAGCGGGTCATCGGACAACGCCGTGCGATCAATGCGGTGTCGGACGCGGTGCGCCGTTCGCGAGCCGGGATCGCTGATCCGGATCGACCGACAGGGTCGTTCCTGTTCCTCGGTCCGACTGGTGTCGGAAAGACCGAGCTCGCCAAGGCACTAGCTGAGTTCTTGTTCGACGACGCTCACGCGATGGTTCGCATCGACATGAGCGAATACGGCGAGAAGCACTCGGTCGCCAGACTCGTGGGTGCTCCGCCTGGCTACGTCGGTTACGAGGAAGGCGGTCAGCTCACCGAGGCGGTGCGTCGACGTCCGTACTCGGTGGTGCTCCTGGATGAGGTCGAGAAGGCGCATCCAGAGGTCTTCGACGTGCTGCTGCAGGTGCTCGACGACGGACGTCTGACTGATGGGCAAGGTCGCGTCGTCGACTTCACCAACGCGATCCTCATCTTGACCTCCAACTTGGGCTCGACGTACCTCGTCGATCCTGCGTTGGATGACAACGTCAAGCGTGAGAGCGTCATGGCGGTCGTCCGCTCGACCTTCAAGCCGGAGTTCCTCAATCGCCTCGACGACACGGTGCTCTTCGATGCTCTGTCGGAGTCCGAGCTCGCCGCGATCGTGGAGCTTCAGGTCGAGTTGCTGAGTAGACGACTGGCCGACCGCCGGATCACCTTGACGGTCACCGATGCTGCCAGTGAGTGGCTGGCTCGGGAGGGTTACGACCCGGCGTACGGTGCACGCCCGCTTCGTCGGCTCATCCAAACCGAGATTGGTGACGCCCTCGCCAAGCAGATCATCGCTGGTCAGGTGGCCGATGGGGACGAGGTGACGGTTGACGTCGACCCGGAGGGCAAGGGCTTGCGCCTGAGCACGTCGTAGAGCACGGCGCAGATCAGGCACCAGGCCCATCCCACGATCAGGCCGCCGACCACATCACTGAACCAATGCACCCCCAGCAAGGAACGGCTGGCCGCAACGGCCACGGCGATCACGACGGCACCGGCGATGAGTACGGAGCGCTTCCAGGAGGGCCGCAGCGCGATGGCGACGATGGCCAGGGCGAGGTACGTGGCGGCAGCAGCCGTGGAGTGACCCGACGGGAACGAAAACCCGCTGAACGATGAAAGCGGGTCCAGATCGGGCCGAGCCCGCTCCACCAGCTCCTTTGCCACATTGGCAATCAGCCACTGCCCAACGACAACGGTGGCGAGGAAAAGAGCAAGGCGCCGGTGGCCCGCCCACAGCAGGCCAACGCAACACACGACGGCGAGACAGATGATCGTGACGGTGTCGCCCATGTGAGTCACGACGCGCAGGGCGTCCGTAGCTACCGGGCCTGCGTTGTCGGACGCCCACTTCTCGACGTGGTTGTCCCAACGGACGACAGGTGAGTTGCTCTCGATCACCTCGGCGAGGCCACCAAGAAAACCGCCAATCAGAATGACGCCGACAACTGCACCGACCACTGCCAGCATTCGCGAAGGTGGCGGCACGTCGTCGCGAACAGGCTTGCGGCTCCGCGGCCGCTCGAATGCACTCATCACGCCGAACGTGATGGCACCCGCCAGCAGGGCGCACACAAGGGCGATGAGGAGTGGCGACATGGCGAGATGTTTACCCCAACCACGCTTCGGGTACACCCCGCGGCGTGAACGTGAGAAGGGTCTCGCTGTTCCCCACCGAGAACCGACGCATGGAGCCTCAGCTCAGTGACGCTGCGGATCAGCGGCGGGGGGCTTTTGCTGCTGTGGTCGTAGGCGGCTGGGCCGCCATGTTCGTTTGCTGCATCGCGATCGGTGCACTCATCACCGGACCGCTCCGCGACAGCGCTCTGGTGCGCTGGGACCGCCAATACCCCGTCGACCTTGAGGCAGCGCGTACTGCGATGGGCAAGACGTGGTCGTCATACGGAAGCCTGCTGGGCGACACGTTGACCGTGGTCGCAGTGGCTGTCGCGGTTGGGGTAGTGCTTCTCATCCTCAAACGGTGGGCGTCGGTAATGCTGCTCGCGACCGCTCTGCTGGCGGAAGTCTCCATCTTCGTGAGCACGACGATCGTGGTGCCTCGTGACCGACCCGAAGTTGAGCAGCTGGACGTTTCCCCGCCGACGTCCTCATTCCCTTCCGGCCACACCGCCGCTGCTACAGCCCTGGTGTTTTCCCTCGCTGTGATCATCGGTTGGCACGTGAGAAGCACGCTGGTGCGAGTGATTGCTTGGGTCATCGCTCTCGCGGTCGGGCCGATTGTTGGATTCAGCAGGATCTATCGCGGCATGCATCAGCCCCTGGACGTCGTGGTTGGACTGCTGCTCGGGGTCGCGTGTGTCTTCGTCGCCTTCGTGGCAGTCCGCACATGGGTCGGCGCGGCGAGTTCTGTCGATGAGACGAGTGATTCGACCGGGTCGGGAAGGCACGCCATGCCGGAATCAGAGAACCCGACAGATGACCAGAGCGACTCGAGGGTGGCTAGCTGATGAAGGTGGCTGTTGTCGCTCACCGCAAGAAGACCCTTGGCGGTGGATTGGCGGAACTGCGCGAAGTCCTTGCGCGGTACGGGATAACCGATCCCGCCTGGTATGAGGTGCCCAAGAGCAAGAAGGCGCCCAAGCAGGTGAAGAAGGCCCTGAGCGAGGGCGTTGACCGCGTCTTTGTGTGGGGCGGGGACGGGACGGTACAACGCGCACTGGACGTGCTCGCCGGCACCAAGATCCCGATGGCTGTGCTGCCTGCTGGAACTGGCAATCTCTTCGCAAGCAACCTGGGGATCCCAATCGACCTCGAGGAGGCCGTGCGCATCGGCATAGCCGGCCCCATCGGTGAAGTCGACATTGGCCGAGTCAATGGGGAGCGCTTCGGCGTCATGGCCGGAGTCGGTGCTGACGCACTGATGATTGAAGAGGCTGACGGCAGCCTCAAAGACAGGCTGGGCCGAGGCGCTTACGTTCTGACCGGCGCGCGCACCTTCACCGACGCCTCGGTCGACGTACGCGTCACTGTGGACGGCGCGAAGTACTACAAGGGCGAAGCTGGCTGTGTGATCGTCGGCAACGTGGGGCGAATCCTGGGCGGAATCGACGCTTTCGACGATGCCAGCCCCACTGACGGGCGTCTAGACGTGGCCGTCGTAACTGCCACCAACGCCACCCAGTGGGCTCGCGTTCTCACTCGGGCGGTCGCCGGTACGACGTCCAAGGCGAAGTACGTCGAGATGACCGCGGCACGAAAGATCGACATCGAGCTCAAGTCGCGAAGGCTGTACCAGGTCGACGGCGGAGACCGCAGCAAGGTGAAGAAGCTCAAGGTCCGTGTCGAGCCGGGCGCTCTCCAGGTGTGTCTGCCGGACGCAAAGATCTCGTCGTGAGCGGCGCGCTGGGGGTGCCTGAGACGTCGGAGCACCTCGATGGGCATGACGCTCGAGAGGCGATCAGCCAGGTTCATTGGCAAACCCTGTTGAAGAGAGCCTTTCAGCGGTTGCGCACCGCTGATGGCTTCAGCCACGCACGTGCATCCGCGTTCGCGTTCGCACTGCTGCTCGTCGAAGGAACGATCGCGGTCATCGGTCTGGCCGTGGCCGTCGGCTCGCCGGCATTCAGTCGCACAGTCACTGCGGTCGCAGAAACCATTGCGCCAGGGCCGGCGGGGCAGTTGCTGACCTCGGCGATCCGGCAGGCGCAGGAGGCGGCTGTCGAGCACCAGTACACGGCGCTGACCATTGGACTGGTTGCCGCGCTCGTCACCGGGACTACGGCGATGGGACAGTTCGAAAGGTCGTGCAACCGGGTCTACGGGATCGACACCGACCGGCCCACGGCCCACAAGTACGGGCGCGCCCTTGTCCTGACCGTCACGATCGGGCTGGCCTCTGCTTTGGCCACTTTGACGATGGTGCTGGGCCGCCCGATAGCTGAATCCATCGAGAGCTCCTCCCTCAGCATCCTGTGGCTATGGGGGCGCTGGCCCTTGGCGGTGGGCGTCCTGGTCATTGCAATGACCTTGCTCCTGAAGCTCAGCCCAAACCGCCGTCAGCCAGCGCTGTCATGGCTCGTTTATGGGGCCGCCATCTCGGTGACCTTGATCGTTGCTGCCTCATTGATACTGGCCGCCTTCTTCTGGTGGAGCACGACCTTCGGTGACACCTATGGCCCGCTGGCGGGAATGATCGGGCTGCTGCTGTGGTGCTTTGCGATGGCAGCGGCCGGCCTCTACGGAATCGCGATCACCGCCCAGCTCGAGTCGGAGCTGGCCAAGCGAGGACTTGAGTTGACTGTGGAGGCAGCGGAGACGATCCTCACGAGGTGATCTCTGAGACCGCCCGCCGCGTACAACCGTGGTATCGCGATCGAGGGGTCCAGGCCAGCATTGCCCTGACCGCCGGCGTGTGGGGGTTCAACGAGTTCTGGGCTGACAGCGCGAAAGACCAGTTGAGTGGTCTCCTCGCGGCAGCGCCCGTGCTGGCCGCAGTGCTGGTGCAGCGCGCTTCCCGGGTGTTGATTGCCACGGGTGTCGCGCTGGCCGCCTTCTTCCTGAGTGCCTTAGACGTTCCGTTCGACGCCTCGCAGGTCGTGCGACTGGTCGCGATCCTCCTCATGTCCTTCGTCGGGCTTCTCGCTGCGGAGTCTCGGTTGAAGAACGTCAGCCGGCTGCTTGCGATCGGTGAGGTGGCCAAGACCGCGCAGTTGGCGATTATGCGGATGACACCCCCGGAGGCTGAGGGGGTGGACGCCGCCGTGCGCTATGTGTCGGCGTCTACCGAGGCGAACATCGGTGGTGACGCCTATGAGGCGGTGCTCACTCCATTCGGGCTTCGGGTGCTAGTGGCGGACGCTCGTGGCAAAGGGATTCCTGCGGTTCTCCCTTCCGCCGTTGCGGTTGGAGCCTTTCGCGAGTGGGCATTTGTGGAGGAGGACCTCGGGGACCTCATCTCCCGCATGGACGCTTCAGTCGCGCGCGAGGTGGGGGACGCCGACTTCGTCACCGCTCTGGTGGCGGAGTTTCGAGACGACATGCTTCGTTACGCATGCGCTGGTCACCCTCGACCATTGCTCCTCCGTGAGGGTTCTGCCCGGGAGCTCGACGTCGTCACTTGCCCGCCCCTGTCACTGGTCAGCCCATACGTGACGCCAAAGGTGTCGGCCATGCGCATGCGTAAGGACGATGTCGTGCTGATGTTCAGCGACGGTCTGACTGACTCGCGCAACTCCGACGGGGACTTCTTCGAAGTACCTGCCACCCTCATGCGGGTGGCTGAGTATGCGGTCTCGGTCGAGGAGTGCGCTGACGGCGTTCTCAAGGAGCTCCGAGACTTCGTTGCGGGTGACCTCGAAGACGACGTCGCACTGGTCGCGCTTCGAATCACCAAGCCGGTTGAATCGCTGCCCGAAGATGAGTCCGAACAGGACTGAACTGCGCGGCTGGGACCCTTCAGCCGCTGAGCGCCAACTGATCTTGTGGCGACGGTTCAGGCAGGAGGGAACTGCGTCCCTGGCCCCATGCCTCCAACATGCGCCGTGCGGCCTCGCCTTCTAACGCCATGACGGTGGCGGCACCGAACAAGACGTCACGGGCAACGTCGGGGTTCTGCTCCACAAGCCCCTTGGCGAGGTGATCAGCAGCGATGGTCTGGTGATGTGCGTCGGCGACGACGTGCACCGAGAAGAAGTGCCGTGCGTCTGGGCCGAATCCGAGCCGCCTCAGCGCAGCGGCGTTTGCGCCCATGGGCTCTACCGAGGTCATCTCGAAGAGTGCGAGGTGCCCAACCGCCGCCCCGAGCCATCGCCGGTGAAGGCCGAAGAGGCTTACCGCGTTGGTGCTGGCGAGGGTCCAGCCCGGTACCACCGGAAGGTATGCGTGGTACTTCGGATCGAGGCCGAGCTCCTCGAGCGTGATCCCGAAAAGATTTTGGTGCATGTCACGCGCGACACCCTGGCCATACTCATCGGCTTGGATCTCGACGGCGGCTGCCTTGGCTCGGCCGGTCAGCCGAGGGAGGGTCCACGTGTGTGGATCCGCCTCTTTGAGCTGGTAGATGGAGCGATGAATCGCCATCTCGCGGAATTGGTCAGGCGTCCCCTTCTTGAGCAGGTGGCTCGACAGGCTGGGGCCGTCAGCATTCGCCACGAGCTCGTGCAGGGTGTCTGGGATCTCCGGATGCCTGGGCAGGGGACCTACCTCGTCGCGAATCCGCTTGAGCACCGCTTCTTCGAGTGTGTTGCGCCAACGAATGAGCCCGGGGGCCCATTCCCACTCCGCGTCCACTCCGTCGAAACCCCGGTAATGAAGCTCGTAGAGGCAGTACAACGCGAGCGCGGAGTCGTCACCGAAGAGCGGATCGTCGTCTCCCTCGGAGGGCGTGGGCAGTACCACCCTGGCCCGATCTGGATCACGTTCCAGGAGGTCGAAGAGGGCGTCAGTTAGCGGACCCCGCCGTGCTGGGAGTGCACTTGGCGCGAGGTCTTTGTCACTCAGAACCGCGCCGTACGGCATCAGCTCTCCGTTCAGTCAGTCGAAATGTGGCGGTCTTCCACGACCTTGTGCTCGGTACGACGAGCGGACGCCGCAGTGAACAAACCGGCGAGCAAGAGCAGTACTCCGACGCCAGCGACGATCCATCCGGCCGCCGTCAGGTCGACTGAGTCGAGGCGATCGGACACTGCGAGCGCCATGATGAGACCGGCGGCGATAAGGATTCCACCGAACGGGATCATGTGATTCACCTCTCAGTTATAGGAGTCGACTAGCTGAAGACGCTTACGCCGCCGGGGCCAACGAGCAGCCCAACAATGACGAGCACGATTCCCCAGAGCACCGACCCACGAATCAGCGCGACGATTCCGGCAATCACCAAGATGACTGCCAAGACCCAGAGCAAGAACTCCATGACGACTCCTGTCCAACGGTTCGGTTCGCGCTAGTGCCGGTACCCTTAGTCGGAGGTTTCTAAACGCTGGAGGAAGCGCTCAGGCCGTCGATACGTGCGACTCGTTCCGTTGTTGTTGCCACACCTTCCACAGACGCCACAGGCTCAATGCGGTAGTGATGACGACGGCAACACGTGAGATCCACTTCAAGAACGACATGTTTCAAACCTCCTCAGGTTCGCGTTGTGCTCTACCCACCTGGCGCCGCGGGTAAGCCTGTTGAGCGTGAGGTGGCGGGGAAGCGCTGCTCCGGCAGCGTTTCGGCCTGTTCTGACCCTGTCACCGCCCTGTCCCCCGCTGGTCCCGCTCGAAGTTTGTGATTCCGAACGAGGGGGTAAGTTCGGCCCTGTGCAGCTCACAGTTGATCAACGGACGGTTACCGACCATCCGGGGGTGATGGTCGTGGCCCCTACGGGGGAGATCGACCTCGCCTCCGCACCCAAGCTCCGCGAGGGTCTCGAGCAAGCAGAGCAGAGCGTCAACTCCGGGCTCGTCGTCGACCTTCGGAACGTCACGTTCATCGACTCGACCGGGATCGGGGAGCTGGTCGGATGCCACCGGCGAAGCCGCGAGCGCGGCGTCCCGCTGGCATTCATCGTGCCGGAAGGAACGATCCGCAAGATCTTGAGTGTCACAGGGATGGACTCGGTGTTTGACCTGCACGACGCAGAGCCGTCGGCCATCCGCGCAGTGGTGGGCAATGCCGATGCCAGCCGTTCTGGTGACTCCAACTGATGATGAAGGCGATCGACAACTCCGTCACCATCTTGGTGCCGGCAAAACCCGAGCATGTTGCCGTTCTGCGCGCCGCGGCTGGAGTGGTGGCCAGCAGGCTTGAGTTCTCACTGGACGACATTGACGATCTGCGCATCCTCATCGACGAAGCCGCGTCGGTGTTGTTGAGCTCGGGAGCAACAGGACAACTGCGCTGCTTCCTCCTCGCCGAGGGTGACGCGGTGTCGTTCCGGTTGAGCGGTGAACTGCCTAACGGACAACGCCCGCACGGAGAAGGATTCGCCTGGAGCATCTTGAAGGCCCTCGCCCACTCGGTGAGCAGCGAAAGCGTTGGCGGTGAGCAGGTCATTTCGGTCAGGCGGAACAAAGGCCCGGTGCTCGACCCCACGGTCTGAGATTCGATCATGCCTCGACAAGAGACCAGGTCTCGAGATGAGTTGGTGCGCACGCACCTGGGATTGGCCGAGCATCTGGCTCGCCGGTTCATGGGTCGCGGTGAGTCGCTGGAGGATCTCACGCAGGTCGCGTACCTCGCACTGGTCAAAGCAGCAGACCGCTTTGACCCCGAGCACGGTACGGAGTTCGCAACCTTCGCGACACCCACAGTGCTCGGCGAGATCAAGCGACACTTTCGTGACAAGGGCTGGGCCGTTCGAGTGCCCAGGCAGTTACAAGAACTCAGGCTCGCGCTCACCAAGGCGATTGATGAGCTCACTCAGACACTTCAGCGTTCGCCGAGCGTGAGTGAGCTCGCAGTTCATCTCTCGATCAGCGAAGACGAGGTACTCCAAGGGTTGGAGTGCGGTCGTGCCTATACCGCTCAGAGCATCGACCCGCTACTCGACCCGGATGACGACGAAGTGCCTTTGGCTGCGGTCGTGGGCAGTACCGACCCTGGCCTTGAGCGAGTCGAGGATCGACACGCCTTGCGGCCGCTGATGGCCGGTCTGCCTGAACGCGAACGCCGGATGATCGAAATGCGGTTCTTTCGCAACATGACGCAAACCGAGATTGCCGAGCAACTGGGCATCTCCCAGATGCACGTCTCGCGCCTGCTCACGCGAACTCTTGCGGACCTCAGAGAGCAGCTGCTGCAGGAGAACTAGAGATCGACCTCGACCCACGTGCACTTCTGGGCGTCATCGCTTTGGAAACCCCAAGAGCTGGCTAGCGTCGAGACCAGCAACAGTCCGCGCCCACTGATCGACTCGACGTTCATGTGCTGCTCTACGGGAATGCGCGTAGGGCTGGAATCGCAGACTTCGATCCGAATCTTCTTGTCCCCTACGGCAACTCGGAGGGAAGCGCGTCCACCGACGTGTTTGACGACGTTGGCCGTCAGTTCGCTTACGAGCAGTTCAACGGTGTCCAACACAGCAGAGTCAGTGACTCCGCAGCTTTCGAGTTGGCGTCGCGCCGCTCGTCGGGCAAGAGGCACGCTGGACGGTCCACTCGGTAGCACCCATGGTGTTGTCAGGTCGTACTCGAGGTGCTCCTTCTCGTGCACGCGAGCCATTCTTTCATCCCCGTTGCCTAGTAGGCAGTGTCCCGGCAGTGTCCCAGCAGTGTCCCAGTGCGATCGCTCCGCTGCGATATACCCACGGTCGGTGTGGCGAAACACGAAGTCGATCAACGAACCCACGGGCGAGCTACCGGTGAGTACGACGAAGGTGGATCAGTGGCTCGCGTGAATGGGCGGAATGCGTTGGTGCCATGGCAGCGCCTCCTCCAGCTGTGCTGCCAGGCGAAGCAGCAGCGCCTCCTGTCCGAACGCCGCCACCAACTGCATGCCGATCGGCAACCCGGCTTCGCTCTGGTGGAGCGGGAGGCTGATGGCCGGCTGTCCGGTCGCGTTGAAGATCGGGAGGAATGACTCCCATGCCGACCACACCTCAAACATGTGACTCAGCTCGACCGGTTCAGTGGGGTCGTACATGCGCAGCGGCGCCACTGGACGCCCAAGCGTCGGCGTCAGCAACACATCATGCGTCGAGAAGAACCATCCCATCGTGCGCGCCAACGTGTTCGCCACACCCATGGCGTCGAGCAGCTGGCTCGCTGACACAGTCCGCCCGTACTCGACGGCCGCAAGGGTCGACGCTTCGAGATTGTCGAGCCCAGGTGTGACGCCGAGGTACGCAGCGAGGCTGTCGACGGTGTGCGCGTTATCGGCTGCCCAGACATCCGTCATTGCTCGCAGGAAGGGCTCCCACTCCACCTTGGGGGTCGTCTCCTCGACGTGATGACCCATCGACTCGAGCAATCGCGCGGTCTCTTCGGTCGCGGTCGCGAGCTCAGGGTCGGCGTCCTGACCGGACCAAGGACTACTCCAGTACGCGACCCGCAGTGGCTCGACTCTTGCTCCGACCTCTTCCAGGAAGGACCGCGCTGGTTGCGGGATGACGAAGGGATCTCCGTACGCCGGCCCGCCGAGGGCGTCCAGCAGTGCCGCTGTGTCGCGCACCGATCGGCTCACCATGAAGTGCACCGCCCAGCCCGCCAGAGCCTCGGCGATCTGCGGCCCCCAGGTAATGCGACCACGGGACGTCTTCAACCCGACGACACCACACGACGCTGCAGGAATCCTGATGGAGCCGCCACCGTCGCTCGCGGACGCCACGGGCACGATGCCGGATCCGACGACTGCGGCAGCGCCACCGCTCGACCCACCGGAGGAATGGTCCTTGCTCCAGGGTGAACACGTGATGCCGGCGGCCAGCGTCTCGGTCGTCCCAAGGATTCCGAACTCCGATGTCGTCGTGCGCCCGAGGTTGACGAGCCCGCTTCGTCGGATGCGGTCGTAGAACGCGGTGTCGACGCTGACTATCCAGTCGTTGCTGAGCCGGCTTCCATTTCCGCACCGTCTACCCGCTTCGCCGTGGAAGAGGTCTTTGACCATCGTCGGGACGCCGCGAAACGGTCCCTGCGGAAGGTCGTCCGCTACTGACTCCGCGCGATCGGTGTAGGTCTCGACGATGGCTCCGAGCGTCGGGTTCACTGACTCGGCTGCCGTGACGGCGCCCTGTGCGACCTCGGAGACAGACACGTCTCCAGACGCGATCAGTTCGGCCAGGCCGAGCCCGTCGAACGAGGCGTACTCCTGCAGGTCCACCCAGGGGATGCTAGTCGCGGAGGTTCGTGGGGCCCCGCCACGGCGCGATTGCGCGGTATGACACACGCCACGTCGGCGCGCTGCTCAATTGGGCTGGTTTTGCTGCCGATTCCCCAGGGGAATCACGCATACTCGTGCCTACGTTCTTGCAGGTAAAGCGCCTTGCCGTGGAGGCTTTGGAGCCCATGCACCCTCATGTCGAGCCAGAGGTCGTCGAACTCGACGCCTCTTTCCGGTCGATCGATGCCGACGACCGGCTCGACGGACGTCTGCTCCAGCACTTCGAACGGGCCTGGCCGGCGTACCAGAAGTGGTACCTGAGCCAGGGTGAGGCGGCCCGTCCCACCTATGCGGAGTGTCGTCAGGCCATCCAGACCCACATGCCCGAGCTCGCCGGCACATACGACGCCTTGGTAGAGGCGGTCGGAGGCGGCGACCTCGAAGCCAGGTTCTTGAGTCACTGGTGTCCGCCGCCGTTGTTTGCCGCATGCTCGATGTTGACGTACACCCGTGACCGCAACGTCTTGATCCGCAACTACGACTACCCACCGATGCTGTGCGACAACGTCGTGCTCAGGTCCAAGTGGCACGGGACACCGGTCATGGCAATGACCGACTGTCTGTGGGGGGCGTTGGACGGCGTCAATGCACACGGGCTGTCTGTCGCAATAGCTTTTGGTGGCCGACCAGTCGTCGGTACCGGATTCGGTATCGGCCTGGTCGTGCGATACGTCCTCGAGTTCGCCACGTCCGTTGCCGACGCGCTCGCGATCCTGCGACGAGTTCCAGTCCAGCTCGCCTACAACGTTGCGCTGGTCGACTCATCGGGTGACTCCGCGATCGTGTACGTCGGTCCCGACCGCGACACCTCTGTGAGCCCGTTGACGACGGCGGGAAATCGGCAGGGTCAGACCGAGTGGCCAGAGCATGCGGCGTTCTGTGACACGGTGACGCGGGAGGAGGTGCTGGTCGACGTAGCGTCGGATGGCACCCTCGGCGTCCCAGAGTTGGTTGACCGCTTCCTGCGACCACCTGTGCACCGCTCAACTGCCGCGAGTACCTGGGGGACGGTCTACACCGCTACCTACGACAGTGATCTACGTACCCTCGAGCTGAGCTGGCCGGACGGACGTTGGCATCTCTCGCTGGATGCGTTCGAGGAGTCCGAGCACCCGCGTCGATCCATGGTGGCCGTTCCACCACCGGTGTACGAGCCTCCTACCGATCATGTGCCTGAGCACCCGCCTGTCTTGATCGCCTGACGGGCTGCCGCAGCGGCTCCAACGGTTATAGAGTCCCGAGCATGTGAGAAGGGCTCGAACCGAGCGACAGGACACGACCATGAGCAACGTGGGGACGGCGTCGAAGAAGCCTGCCAAGACGCAGAAGTCGAAGGCGACGAGGGCACGTCGAAAGTCCAAAGGTCCGGTGCTGAGCAGCCTTTCGGACATCTACCAGTACTTCCGTGAGAACACCTCGCCGGTGTACTTCGTCTCCCCTACGGCCTACAACTTGCTGGGTATCGACGAGTGGATCGGTGCGTTCCGCTACGTCACTTACTTCGACAGCTTCAAGGGTGGCCACTCACGCAACTTCTCGCCGACCCATGCCGGTCCGCGCGACTTCGAGACCTTCGAGTCCGTCAACGCGTACCTCCTTGGCAACAAGGAGGTCATCGACTTCATCAAGAAGACCGGTCCGGGCAAGGCGTTGTTCGTCATGTTCGACGAGGAGACCGAGGAGTTCGCACATCAGCTCGGCCTCGAGATCGCGCTGCCGCCGCGCACACTGAGGGAAGAGATCGACTCCAAGATCGTCACCACTCGCTTGGGCGAGGAGGCCGGCGTCCCCAGCGTCCCCAACGTGCTGGGTCGCGCTGACACCTACAAGAAGTTGCGCAAGTTGGCGAAGGGCGCCGGGCTCGGCGATGACCTCGTCGTCCAGACGCCATATGGCGACTCGGGTCGCACCACCTTCTTCATCTCCAACGAGGATGACTTCCTCGAGAACGAGGATGTGCTGACCGGTACTGACCTCAAGGTCATGAAGCGCATCAACCACTTCCCGGGAACGGTCGAGGCATGCGCCACGCGGCACGGAACTCTGGTGGGGCCGATCCAAACCGACATCACCGGCTTTCCAGAGCTGACGCCCTACCGCGGCGGATGGTGCGGGAACGACGCGTTCCCCGGCGTGTTCAACGCCGACATCCGCAAGCAAATCGGCCGCATGGCCAAGCGTCTCGGCGACCGCCTCTACGAAGTGGGATATCGAGGGGTCTTCTGCTTGGACTTCCTCGTCGATGACGACGACGACCACGTGTACCTCGGAGAGATCAACCCGCGGATCTCAGGTGCATCGCCCCTGACCAACCTGATCACGTCCCGTTACGGTGGCATTCCGCTGTTCTTGTTCCACATGCTCGAGTTCAGCGACGTTGACTGGGAGATCGACATCGACGCCGTTCAACAGCGGTGGCGTGACTTCGACCGATGGACGCAGCTCGTGCTCAAGCAGGTCACCGACGAAGTTGAGCTGGTCACCAGCGCGCCACGCAGCGGTCTATGGCGAATGGACGACCAAGGAGACATTTCTTTCGTCCACGAAGAGACTGACTGGCACAACGTGAGCGATGACGCAGAGGCGTTCTACCTACAGGTCTACGGCGAGGGCGAGTACCGCTACCCAGGTGCCGACCTAGGGATTCTCGTGACGCGTGACCGGATGCAGACCGACAGCCGCGAGCTCCTGGCGCGCGGATCCAAGTGGGCAAAGGCGATTGGCAAGCAGTTTCACGGTGTTCCACCAGAGGGACGTGTGATCACACCCGAAGAGCTGCTGTACGCCAAGTGGTTCTAGGGGATACGCCACCAGGCTCCCTAGGACGCCGGTACTGGCAGCTCTGGTCCGCCTCAGGGCTGTCCAACCTCGCCGACGGCGTTCTGCAGGTCGCCCTGCCACTCGTGGCGATCACGTACACGACGAGTCCAGGGCTGATCGCAGGCGTGGCGCTTGCTGGTCGATTGCCGTGGCTGCTGTTCGCTCTGCAGGCCGGTGCGATCTCCGATCGCCACGACCGTCGCCGCATCATGCTGTGGTCCAACGTTGCGCGTGCCGCAGCCCTTGCTGGCCTTGCCGTTCTCGTCGCCACCGGGCTCGGTGGTATCGCGGCGCTGTACGTCGCGTCGTTCGCGTTGGGCATCTGCGAGACGTTGTACGACACGTCAGCGCAGTCCCTCATGCCCCAGATCGTCGAACGCGAGCAGCTCTCGAAAGCCAACAGCCGGCTCTACGCGATCGAGTTGATGGGGCAGTCGTTCGTCGGGCCGCCGCTCGGCGGTGTGCTGGTGGCGATCGGTGCTGCGTTGGCGCTGAGCGGATCGTCGGCCGCGTGGTTCTTTGCCGCGGGCGTCCTGTTCCTGATCAAAGGTCGCTACCGGCCCAAGGAGGTCAGCACCAAGAGCATCCGCGCCGACATCGCCGAAGGTCTGCGCTTCCTGCTGCACCACCGAGTGTTGCGCAGCATGGCGCTGCTCACGGGCGTCAGCAACCTGGCGACGTCGGCAGTGTTCGCAGTGTTCGTTCTCTACGCGGTCGGTGACGAGTCGCCGATGCAGTTGACCGAGCCGCAGTTCGGACTCTTGCTGACGGCGTCCGCTGTGGGCGCGCTGCTCGGTTCACTGGTCGCTGACCGCG
Organism: Actinomycetes bacterium; assembly: GCA_036274415.1. Lineage (GTDB taxonomy): Bacteria > Actinomycetota > Actinomycetes > JAHEKZ01 > JAHEKZ01 > JAHEKZ01. The sequence continues at coordinate 9,278 of DASUFV010000267.1, read as the reverse complement.
TAGAGAAGGCGATCGGCAGACAGATGTCGCTCATCGTGATGATCCTTGTGGGCGCGAGTGAGCTGGCCATTCCCGCAGTCACCACCAACCCATGGGCGATCGCAGCGGGCTTTGCCGGGGCAGGCGGGGTCATCGTGCTCGGAAACGTCGTCATGGTTTCGCTGCGACAGCGAGTGACTCCCGAGCGCCTTCTCGGCCGCCTGAACAGCGCCTATCGGCTGGTGGCGTGGGGAACCATGCCTCTGGGTGCCGCGCTCGGTGGACTCGTGGCCGACTTGTTCGGGCTGGTGACACTCTTCTGGATCGGCACTGCGGTCGTCCTGTCACCCATCTTGCTCATGGGAATCCTCACCAACGCCAACATGGAACGCGCCGAGCGCGAAGCAGGCGAGTGAACGGCACGGGTTTGGGGTAATTGCTCCGGGCTATAGCACTGGGGAAGTACCCCAAAGCTGTGCCGTCACGGTGAAAGGTCGGCCGCGCTGAGGCGTTCGAGTGCGTCAGTCAATACGTCCGAGCGTTTGCTGAACGTCCAGCGGACGAGGGCTCGCTCGGCTGGGCCGGGCTCGTCGTAGAAGACGCCACACGGCACCGCAACTACTCCAGCCCGCTCGGGGAGGGCTCGACAGAAGGCATCGGCGTCGTCCCACCCGAGCGATCGCACATCGGTGGTCACGAAGTACGTGCCGTGCGGTCGGTAGGTCGTGAGGCCAACGGCGGCGAGTCCCGAGACGAGTAGGTCGCGTCGGTCGGCCAGAGACTCGCGGAGGCCTTCGACCCATGGCATTTGCTCGTTCAGGGCGTAGGCGACCGCGTGTTGAAACGGTCCTGCGCTGACGAAAGTTAGGAACTGCTTGGTCGTGCGAACCGAACCGACCAGGTCTGCAGGGCCGGTGACCCACCCGACCTTCCACCCGGTGAAGGAAAAGGTCTTGCCCGCGCTCGAGATGGTCACTGTGCGGTCGCGCATGCCGGGAAGCGAGGCGATCGGAATGTGCGGCGCATCGAACGCCAAGTGCTCGTACACCTCGTCGGAGACCACCAACAGGTCGTGGTCTCTGGCCGCCTGCGCCACAGCTTCGACCTCTGAACGGCTGAAAACCGCTCCGGTCGGGTTGTGCGGCGTGTTGAGCATGAGAACTCGGGTGCGGTCGCTGATCGCCTCGTTCAAACGGCGCTCGTCGAGCCGGAAGTCCGGCGGGTCGAGCCGGACGGGCACCGCGGTGCCACGCGCCATCGTCACCGCGGCCCGGTAGCAGTCGTAATAGGGCTCCAGCGCGACGACTTCATCGCCTTGATCGACGAAGGCGAGCATCGCGGCCGCGATGGCCTCGGTCGCGCCAGCGGTGACCAGCACCTCTGTGTCCGGGTCGAACGAGAGTCCGTAGCGCTGCTTCTGATGGGACGCGATGGCATCACGGAGCTCTGGAATCCCTGGGCCCGGAGGGTACTGATTGCCCTGCCCAGAGCGAATTGCCTCGACTGCCCGCTCAGCCATCGGCTCGGGTCCGTCAATGTCTGGAAAGCCCTGGCCGAGGTTGATCGAGCCGGTCGACACCGCAAGCGCGGACATCTCGGCGAAGATCGTGGTGCCGAGCCCAGCGAGGTGCGGAGCGAGCCGCCCGTTCGTCACGGCGCCAGACTAGTTGCAGACTGCTGCATGATGACCGGGTGATGAAGCGCCTCGCACTCGTGCTCGTGGTGGCATCGTGCGCTGCCTGCAGCATGACCGAGGATCCCGGTGCGTCCAGCGCGCAGTCGCCATCACCCTCGCTTGCAGACACCACCGGCGCGACGAGCCCATCGACTACGACCAGCCCCTCGGAAACCTCCAAGCCCGATCGGCCGGTTCGCTTCGACGGTGATCGTGCCTTCGCCGACGTCAGAACGTTGGCGGGTCGCATCGGGCCGCGCGAGGCCACGTCCGACGCCTTCACGCGCGCCGCTGCGTTGGTGCACAAGCGCTTCGACCGGCTTGGCTACGAAGTGAGCCGTCAGCGGTTCAGGGTTCCTGCGGGGAACTCGTGGGGGATCGACGTGCCGTCAGGGATGAGCAGCAACGTTGTGGCAGCGCCGCCCGGGTTCGACGAGAACGAGCGGTACCTGATCGTCGGTGCGCACCTGGACACGGTGCCGCAAGCACCGGGGGCGGAAGACAATGCGTCGGGCGTCTCGGTGGTGATGGAGCTCGCGAGGGTCGCTGCGTCCGAAGCAACTCGTCTGCCGGTCATATTCGTGGCGTTCGGTGCCGAGGAGCCGCGCGGTGAAGGGGACGACTGGCACCACTTCGGCTCGCAAGCCTTCACCGCACGAATGACGCCGGCCGAGCGTCGAAATCTGGTCGCCATGGTCGCGCTCGATCGTGTGGGTGTCGGTTCGGCAGTACCGATCTGCGGCGGCGGACTCACAAATGCGCCCGTTGTTTCTGACCTGCGCGCCGCGGCTCGCCGAGCGAACGTGCCTTTCTCGTCCTGCGGACTGAATCAGTCCAGCGATCACTGGTCGTTCGAGCGGGCCGGGCTGCCCGCTGCACGCCTGGGTTCGACGGCGTATGCGGCGTATCACGACGCGTCTGACGTACCCAACGTCGTGTCGACCAGACAACTGCAACGCACCGGTGATGTCGCGTGGGAGTTCATTTCTCGCTAGCGGCTGAGCGAACCGAAACTGTTCGTCCAGATGTCGTCAAGAATCCGGCGGCGCACGCCGCCGGTCGCCAGATGGGCCGCGAACTGAGGGTCGATGACGATGGGCACCGGCTCCGCCGACATCAGCCGTCCGTCCCAGAACGTCAGGTCGAGCGCAAAGCCACGCATGGTCGGCTCGGAGAAGTCCATGTCGAAGATGAAGTTGCCGAGGGAGTAGGCGATGAGCGACTCCCCAGACATCTCCATCCCTTGAACCCAGTGCGGGTGACCACCCAGGACCGCGGTGGCCCCCGCACGCGCGAGTCGATGCGCTACTCGGCGCTGGACACCGATCGGCACGCTTGTGTACTGATCGCCCCAGTGTGGGATGACGAGAACGACGTCCACCTTGCGTCGAAGGCGGCCAACCGCGTCCGCCATCGCGTCGAGCTCGGATCTGTTTTGAGGGCCGGTGCGCGGTGGCATGCGGACCTCGACGGTCCCAGGGGAGGACGCGGTGGCCGCGGGGCTCTCGCCGATCGAGTTGAAGGCGAGAACGCCGATGTCTGTTCCCCGCACCGAGACGATGGCTGGACGTCGTGCCTCTCGGAGGTTCGAACCCGCTCCGACGCCCGCGATGGGTGACGCCTTTATGCGCTTGATCGTCTGCTGCAGCGCTCGCAGCCCGTAGTCGCCGACATGGTTGTTGGCCAGTGACAGCACGTCGAATCCGGCGCGTTCAAGGCTCGACAGGACACGAGGGTCGGCGCCGAACGAGTCCGTTCCTTGGGTCGGTATGCCGTCCTGCGACAGCGATGACTCGAGGTTCCCGATCGTCACGTCAGCTCGACGCAGGTACGAAGCAGTCGGCCGTAGTGGAGCAAACAGGTCATCACCCATCGACTCTGCAACGCCTCTGGCCAGCATGAGGTCGCCAACGATGGTCACGGTGACCGGTCGTGGAGGTTTCGGCCCCGGCCCGAGCAGCGGGTACAGATCGGGACGTTCGATCGGATTGACTCCGGCGACGGACACTGGCGCCACCATCGGGCTCACCCGTGACGCAGGGACAACGGTGATCGCGTTGGCGTCTCGCGCGACCCGGCGGATACGGGTGCGAGCCAGACCATCCTCAACGAGGTTGACAGGCTGGCCTGCGAGGCCGAGGTCGGCCCAATTGTCGACGTCCCCCGCGAGCACGCGTCGCGCCGCTGCCGCGCCGATCTCGACTGGGCCTCGGCTCGGGTGCACGACGATGACCTGAGGTTCGAGCTCTGGCTCTGACGTTGGCGTTGTCGACGGGGTCGCGCTTTCCGACGGCGTCTCGTTGCCGGCGGAAGTCTCCGAAGGAGCTTCAGACGCCGTGCAGCCGATGAGTGTCAGAACGGCGGTCGCGGCGGCGACGACCCGGACCCCGTGATGTGCTTTCACCACGACAGCGTGACACGGGGAGAGCCGACAGAGGGACAGCTAGCTCCGTGGTCGGCCATACGGTGGTGCCGTGTCAAACACGGTGATCGGTCCAGACGCACGATGCGAGATGTCCGATGCCCTGCTCGATGCCCTCACGGTTGTCGACCGTTTCGGTACGCAGGCAACGCGGCTCGAGCGCGAAGGCGTAACTCGGGCCGAGGTGGACGAGCTCGCGAAGGCCAACGTGCTTACCGCCGGGGTCGACGACAGGTGGACCGGCGCGCAGGTGCGGGAGATCCACGAGCGGCTGGCCGCGGCGTCCGGAGCCTTGTGGTTCGTCATGGCGCAACACCGCTCGCCCGCAGTCGCAGCTGCACTCACGGAGAACCGAGTGTTGCGCGAGCGCTACGCCTCGCGTCTGGCGTCCGGTGAGCTGCTCGGAGCGGTCTCCTTCGCGCATCTGCGCCGGGCGCGACCCACCGTGGTCGCCCAACGTCACGGGGATGCGTGGCGGGTCGACGGCAGGCTCGACTGGATCACGTCGTGGGGGCTAGCGGACATCCTGCTGCTCATGGCCGAGACGGATGACGGCCAAGTCGTGCAGTTCTTGCTGCCGACCAAGCCACGAGAAGGACTCGTCGTGACGGGCGCTCTGAGCCTTGCGGCCATGGAAGGTACGTCAACGGTCGGGGCCGTCATCGAAGGCATGCGCGTCACCGACGATGAGGTCGCTGCGGTTCTTCCCAAGGCGAAGTGGCTCGCCGAAGACGCGAAGCGCACGGCCAATGTGCCGTCCGCCGTGGTCGGTTTGGCTCGAGCCGCGCTCTCGGAGTTGGCGGCCGAGGGGGAGGCAAGAGCTTGGCCGGAGGCGATCGACGTTGCCGAGGCCTGGCGGAGAGACTTCGTCGAGCAGAGAGCCCAGGCGTACGCATTGATTGACGAGGTTGATCCGTCTCAGTCGATCAACGAGCGACTTCGTTTGCGCGCTTCGCTCACCCGACTCGCCAACGAGTCAGCGTCATTGCTGATCACGGTGCAGGCTGGACGCGCGATGCTGACCTCGTCCAACGCACAGCGATGGGCGCGCGAGGCGATGTTTGCACTCGTGCAGGGACAGACGCCGGCGTCACGCAATGCCCTCATCGATGCCTACCGACGGCTTGCTACAGGTGCAACAGGCGCCTGACCTGATCAAGCGGCAACTCTGGTGATCGGAAACCGTTGCGACCGATCATCGTTTCCGCCGCTACAAGCGCGTTGACCGTAGCCTCTTCCACCGCCTGAACGGTCGCCGCATACAGCGAGTCGACGTCCGACCACTGGAGCACGTCGAGTCGCGCGAAAGACCCCGCAGCTGGGCGAGACTCCCAGCCGACGCGCATCGCGCCGCTGTTCGCGGTCGAGAAGGCGAGGAAAATGTCGCCGCTGTAGTGAGATCCAGTGGTGCCAGTGCGGGCCAAACCGAGCGGGACGCGGCGGGCCAGCGCCGCGCACTGCTGCGCGATCAGCGGGGCGTCTGTCGCGACGATGACGATGACTGAACCGGCGCAAGCGGGTCGCGACTCGGTGGCGAAGGGGTTCACCTCGTCGATCTGTCGCCCCAGTGGAACACCGCGGACCGTCAGCTCATCACGATCACCGAAGTTGGCTTGCAAGAGGACGCCCACCGTGTAGGTCGCGGGACCGAGCGTCACCGCCCTCGAAGCGGTTCCCGTGCCTCCCTTGAACTCGTAGCAGTTCATGCCAGTCCCGCCACCGACGTTTCCCTCTGGCACTGCGCCGGACATGGCGGCATCGAGAGCAGCAACTGCGTGCTCGGGCGTCACGTGGCGGCCGTTGATGTCATTGAGGTCGCCGTCGTAGGTCTCGCCGACGCACGGCAGCAGCCACTCGCTGGCGACGTCGGGATGCACCTGAGCGACCCAGTCGATGATGCCGCGGTGAACCGGCCCGACGGCGTGCGAGTTCGTGACGCCGATCGGCAGGTGCAGCAGACCGGTTTCCGCAATCCAGTGGGCGCCGGTGAACTCTCCGTTTCCGTTCATCGAGTACATGCCGGCCTGGCAGGGGTCGCCGACGCCGCCGCGTCCCCGCGGCAAGATCGCGGTGACGCCGGTGCGCACCGCGTGCTCCCCGTCACCGTTGATCAGGGTGGTGAATCCAACTTCGACGCCCGGAACGTCGGTGATGGAGTTGTGCGAGCCGGGGCTGCCGTCGAAGTCGATGCCCAGATCTCGGGCGCGAGTCGTGGTCATGTCTTGATCGTGCCAGGGTGGTCGCATGCCAACCGCACTGGTCACAGGGCCAACGTCCGGTCTTGGTCGTGGCTTCGCCGAACGGCTGGCCTCTGATGGCTACGACCTTGTCTTGGTCGCACGCGATGAGGCGCGGCTGACCGAGCTCGCTGCCGACCTGGAGAACGTCGGCGTCCGGTCCGAAGTCATCGTTGCCGACCTTGCAGAACGCTCCGAGCTCGCCCACGTCGAGAGTCGCTTGGCCGACCGCACCCGTCCCATCGACATGCTCGTCAACAACGCCGGATTCGGCGTCGGTCGGCGGTTCATCGACAGCAGTGTTGACCAGCAGCAGATGCTGATCGACGTCATGGTCACCGCGGTCATGCGGCTGTGTCACGCGAGCATTCCGGGAATGCTGGAGCGCCAACGTGGCGACCTGGTCAACGTGTCGAGCGTGGCCAGCTTCCTGCCGTTCAGTCCGTACGGCGCCGCCAAGGCGTGGGTCACGTCGTTCAGCCAAGGGCTGGCGACGGAACTGCACGGGACGGGAGTGCGTGCCATGGCGCTGTGTCCGGGATTCGTGCGCACGGAGTTCCACAAACGTGCCGGCATCAACGTCGATCGGTCGAACGACACGTGGTGGCTCGACGTGGACGCGGTGGTTCAGGAAGGGCTGCGCGATCTCCGTCGGGGTAAGTCGGTGTCAGTTCCGAGCCTGGCCTACAAGACGCTCGTGACCGGTGCTCGCGTGCTGCCGCCAGAAGTGCTGCGGCGAAGCGAGCGCTTCAGGCGGGCCCGAATGACTCGGCAGGTGTAGAGCCGCTCCGGATCACGCAGGACAACTCACGACCACTCACGATCACTCAGTCGCAGCGACGATCTCGTCCGCCAGTTCAGGCGAGTTGGTCAGGGGAAGGTAGTGATGCCCGTCGATGCTCCGCACCGGCCAGCCTCGCTGCCGTGCTGACCTGGCTTCCGGCTCGTATTCGTCCGAGAGCTGGATGTACGCGCAAGGGGCGTCCGGCCAGTCCTCAGGCAACGGGAGCGGCTCAGTGAAGAAGTCCATGCCGTGCGGTCGCAGGCTGGCGAGTAGAAGGGCGCGGTCGCCCTGGTCGGGAACCGACTCCGCGAGCTCACGATCTGACCAGTCCGGGTAGCGGCCACCGTCGCTCAGCGTCTGAGCCAGGCGCGCTCCCGCAGCTGGGTCAGCTGCACCAATGACGTCGAGCAGGGTTGCGGTGCGCAACGTCCTCGGCAGCAGGGCATCGACGAAGAGGTAGCCGCTCACCGGTGCACCCGCGGCCTGGCGCGCGAAAGCGACTTGAGGCAGCAAGGGCCCAGCAGCACCGTGCCCGATGAGCAGCAAGTGGGCCGAGTCGTGCGACAGATGCAACTGCTGCGCTGTTCTGGCGATGAAGTGTGAAGCGTACGGCGGGTCGTCCTCCACGACTTCGGTGACCGTCACCAACCAACCTCGGGCGCGCAACTCGTCCGCCACGGTGCCCCAGATCGTGGCGGTGGTGAGCGGCGAGTGAATGAGCGCCGCGTGCCGTGGGCCCTGCAAGGAATCAACTCACGTCACGACGAGTGAACGACCAGGCGGCAGGAATGGACAGAATCACTGCGTACACGAGGAGCGTCACCATCGCACGAAGGTTGGAGACGTGCACGTTCTCATTTCCGCCGCTGGGCAGCTCGGCTCCTGGAATGTCCACACCACCCGGGATGATCGCGGTCGCACTGTTGGTGGTCAGCATGAACGGCTCACTGCCGTACTTGAAGAGAACGACGCGGACGCCGATCTCGACGAGCGCGAAGTAGACGAAGGCGGCCCCAAGTGCAGCGCCGGTGTTGCGCACCAGCATCGCAATCGCGTATCCGAACGTTGCGGCGATCACCGTCAGGGCGACGCCTCGAAGCCCCATGGACGTGAGGGACGACCACAGCGCGTCCCTGATCACGTAGATCTCTTGGGGCGTGTAGCGCGAGTCCCAGGTGCCGCGCAGGGACGCGGTCGCAGCCCCAAGACCTACCGTGAGCAGCATCGCAACGGCTGCCAGCGCGCTCGTCGCAGTGACCAGTCCAAGCCACTTGACGGTGAGGAGTCGCAACCTGCGAGGCTCGAACAACAGCTGCAGCGTCATCGAGCGCGACGACCACTCGGCTCCGCCGGAACTGGCTCCGATGACGAACGAGACGGCGGCAGCTACCAGGATCGTGGCGAGCAGACCGAACGGAAGGTCTTCGTACGCCTTGTAGCGCGTGTCCTCGCGGAAGGTGTACGGATCAACGGTGTCGATCGTCGGTTCCGGACCGCAGTACTCCTCAGCCGTGAGATCGGACGGGAGCTGGTCGACACATCGCTCCCACCGCTGCACCTCCTTCTTGAGGACAAAAGAAAGCTCCTGGTCAGATGCCTCAGGCGCCTCGTGGTGAGCCAGGAACGCGATTCCACTGACCAGCACAATTCCGAGCAGGAAGATGACGCTCAGCACGCGGAAGAGTCGCCGGTGACTGATCCGGGAGATTTCCGAACGCAGCAGAGGAAAGGCCTTGTGCGTCGGGCGGCGCTCGAGAGTGGGGGTGCTCATGCTGGCTCCCCCTCGTCCTGCGTGAGCTCGAGGAAGGCTTGCTCGAGGTCCACCTGCACCGGCATCAGCCACGACGGGAAGCGATCGTGTCGAGCCAGGGCCCTCGCAATGCTCGCGCCATCCGGCACACCGTCCACGTAGATCGTCTCGTTCTCGAGCCGCGCCTCGAATCCGTCGGACTGCAACAGCGGAAGCACGGCAGCGGCGTCCGCGATACCGACACCTATGGCTCCCGTCGAACGCGCAGCAAGGACGTCAGCTACAGCGCCGGCTGTGACCACCTTGCCGCGGTTCACGATCGTCACGGTGTCGCAGATCTGTTGCACTTCGCCGAGCAGGTGCGAAGAAAGCAGCACGGTCACGCCGGAGTCACCGAGCGCGCGCAACAGCTGCCGAACCTCGCGCATGCC
>DASUFV010000266.1:0-9475 GCA_036274415.1 Actinomycetes bacterium | reverse complement strand
GGAATGCCCATGTTGGTCGCGCCGAAGATGGACGTGACCGCGCCGATGTTCGCGGCCACCCCAGAGCTCGCGTGCAGACTCGTGATGCGCAGACCCATGGTTTCGATGATCTTCCAACCACCCCAGAGCGTTCCCAGTGCGATGGCTGCGTACGCGCTGAGCGCCACCCACTCGGGCACGGGCAACGCGCCACTGCTGTCGATCGTCGTGTAACCAGCACCGGCGAGCAGAGCAGCGATGACGCCCATCGTCTTCTGTGCGTCGTTGGCGCCGTGCCCGAACGAGACGGCGGCCGCGGAAACCACCTGAAGCCACTTGAACGGCTTGGCGTTGTCGGCCCACCCGGTGGCGCGCTGTAGGGCGGCAACCGCGTACATCGCGAGGAATGCGATCGTGAAGGCGACCAACGGTGACACGAAGATTGCGATGGCGGCCTCTTCGACCTTGTCCCAAGCGATTGCTTCTAGCCAACCGGCCGCGAGCCCGGCTCCGACGAGTCCACCGATGAGCGCGTGACTCGACGAAGACGGCATGCCAATCCACCACGTGAGGTAGTTCCACGAGATGGCGCCGACTAGCGCGGCGAACACGACCGCGACACCTGCGTACTCCGCGTCCACGACCCTGCTCACCGTGTTGGCGACGGCGGTACCAACGAAGAAGTACGCCAGGAAGTTGAAGAAAGCAGAGAAACCGACAGCCACCTTGGGTGGCATCGCGCGCGTTGCTACGACAGTGGCGACCGAGTTGGCCGCGTCGTGAAAGCCATTGCTGAAGTCGAAGAGGAGAGCCAGAGCGATGACGGCGATCACCGCGATCAGCAGTGGGTCCACACCAGTCCCTCAGGGGTCGGGGGTCCTTGTGGGATCCCATCTCTACGGCCCTTGAACATCGTCGAAATCGTCGGCGACAGGGGCGTCCCACAGACGACAACAAGGTGAACACAGGGTGAACAACTTCGCCACTGGGCCGACCGGGTGAACGGGCCAGCAACGGGGGCCGCCGAGCGCCGAAACCGTTGGTAGGCCAGGCTGGACGCCGTGCGTGCGTGGGTGGTCGACCAGCCGGGCCCCATGGCGTCCCGGCCACTGAAACTGGTCGAGCGAGACGACCCCCAGCCGGGTGATGGAGAGGTAGTCGTCGACGTCCGGGCGTGCGGGGTCTGTCGGACCGACTTGCACCTCGCCGAGGGCGACCTCGCACCCCGACGCCCGCAGGTCACTCCAGGGCACGAGGTGGTGGGGGTCGTCAGAGAGCTGGGGCCCGGCACTTCGCGACTCGTCGTCGGTGAGCGAGTCGGCATCCCCTGGCTTCGCTACACGTGTGGCACGTGCCGGTGGTGTCGACGCGGCCAAGAGAACCTGTGCCCGAACTCCCGTTACACCGGGTGGGACGGGGACGGCGGATACGCCGAACAGTCGGTCGTGCCCGAGGCGTATGCGTACCGGATTCCGCTGAACTGGGCTGACGAGTTTGCCGCACCGTTGCTCTGCGCCGGCATCATCGGCTACCGAGCGCTCAAGCTGTCATCGCTTCCGCGTGGTGGACGCCTCGGCATCTACGGCTTCGGGGCGTCCGCGCACCTCACCGCTCAGGTTGCGATGCATCAGGGGGCGACTGTCCACGTGATGACGAGGTCGGACGCCGCACGCCGCCTCGCGTTGGAGCTCGGGTGCGCGAGCGCGGGTGACACGTTCGACGCACCGCCGGAGCCGCTCGACTCCGCCATCATCTTTGCTCCCGCAGGCGAGATCGTCCCTGCTGCGCTCGAGGCGCTCGACCGTGGCGGCACTCTGGCCATCGCGGGTATCCACCTGACCGACATACCGTCGCTGAACTACCAGCAGCACGTGTTCGGCGAACGCGTGCTGCGATCGGTCACAGCCAACACGCGCAAGGATGGCGAGGAGTTCTTGCGCATTGCGGCGTCCATGGATCTGGACGTGCGACACCAGCCATATGGCTTCGAGCAGGCGGACGCGGCGCTCACCGATCTGGCGAACGACCGCGTGGACGGCGCCGCGGTCCTCCGCATGTGACGACCGGTGCGTCGATACTGGGGGCGTGACCGAGTCGACGCCTTCCCGTTGGCGAACCGCGCTGTGGCGCGGGGAGACGGCGCCCATCCCCGCGGTCCGAGTGCCTACCCGCGCCGTCTATCCGCGACGTCGACCGGGCGACGAATCTGAGGTTGCCGCAGTCGACCAGGGCGCATCCCTCGCACTTCGGGTTGGGACTCTGCTCCTTGCCGGTGGCGCACCTACCGAGGACGTCGAGGCGGCCATCTTCGCGGTCGGTACCGCCGTCGGTCTCGGAGTCTTCGAAGTCGACATCACGTACAAGTCGATCATCATCAGCGTCGCGCCCGACGGCGACCGACCTGGTCTGACCGACATGCGGGTCGTACGCGGCCGTTCGACTCACTTCGCGCGCGTGGCCGCTGCGCACCGGCTGGTACTCGACCTGGCCGAGGGGCGTATCTCGCCCAACGACGTGGAACCACGGCTGTCCGAGATCGAGCGACTTCGCCGGCCCTATCCACGGTGGTTCGTCGTCGCGTCGTTCGGTGCGCTTTCTGCTGCCATCACCGTGCAACTGGGTGGAAGCGCGTGGACGGCGGCCGTTGCACTTGCCGCGGCAGCGTTCACCGGCGTGCTGGGCATTCGCATGGCACGCATGCACGTTCCGACGTTCTTCGTGAACATGGTGCTTGCTCTGGGTGCGACGTTGGTCGCGGTGCTCGTCACAGCGAACCAGGACTCATTGCAAGATCTCGAGATCAAGACGCCACTCGTGATCGTCGGGGGCATCATCGCCTTGCTGCCAGGTATGACGTTGATGGTTGCTGCACAAGAAGCCATTGGCTCGTTCGCGGTGACAGCAGCGGCACGCTTCGTCGAGCTCACTTTCGCGACTGTCGGCATCGTCTCGGGTGTGCTGATCGGGTTGGTCGTGGCGGATGAGTTCAGCGTGACGATGCCAACCGTTGTTAGCCCTGACTACAACGCGCTCGGCGTGACGACCGCCGTCATCGCTGCGGCGATTGCTGCCACGTTCGCGGCAGTCACCTACCAGTCACTGTTCCGGCTGGCGTGGACAGGCGGAGTGCTAGCCGGCGTCGGTTACTTCATCTTCCTGTGGGCCAAAGACCAGGTGACGAACCTCGGAGTGGCGACCGCCATACCGGCGGTGGCCATCGGAGCGCTCGCTGCGCTGTTCGCGGGCCGACTCAAGGTGCCGCCCGTGCTGCTGACCGCTGCTGGCATCATCCCGCTGCTTCCTGGCCTCGCCGTGTACCAGGGGCTGCTCTTCCTCAGTCGGAGCGGAAGGACGAGCGGCGACGCGCCAACCCCAACTGACCTCGACAAAGGGCTGGGGTCACTCGTCGAAGCGACGACCATCGCAGTCGCTCTGGCTGCTGGAGTACTGCTGGGTCAGCTAATGGTGAGCCGGCTGCTACGGACGCCGCTGCGAGGGTTCATTCCTCAACGCTCGCAACGCAGCGACCACTACCGCTAAACCCTCAGTCGCGGTCCCACGGCGGTTCCTCGTCCATCTTCCGGTAGTACTTGCCGAGGTGTTCCTTCACACGAGGGATGTCATCTTTCGGGAGGTCGACACCGCCCCGGGATCCCTCCATGACGGCGGCGGCTGCCATGACGCCGCGGGGAGCGGCCTTCAGGCGTCCGTCGATGACGTCGGCGATCAGCAGCTTGTAGGAAGTGAAGCTGTCCGGTGCATCGCCGTCGTACCAGACGTGTGCGTCGCGATACTTCGCGTTCGGCTCATCCTCGGCGCCAGCCCACTTCCGGACGCGCTTGTCAGCTGCATCGCCGTCCCACGGCCTGTCCCGGTCGGCAAGAGGGAGATCCTGAAAACGTGGCACTGTCATGTGACTCTCCTTCAAGAGTGCTCTTCTCGGAGGGGTACCCACGTGCTCGCCCATTACCCATGGACGACCGCCGAGTACCTTGCACACATGACGATTCGGCACGTTCTCTTCGACGCGGACGGCGTGCTGCAGGACGTGCCAGGCGGGTGGTACGCGGCCATGGAGCCCTACCTCGGCGAGCGCACTCAGGAGTTCTTCGACGAGACGTGGAGCGATGAGCTGCCGATGCTCGCGGGTGAGGGCGACTACCTGCCGCTGCTGGCGGCCACGCTCGAGAAGTACGGCGTCGCTGACCCGGTCGAAGTGATCTATCCCGCTGTTTGGCACCGCATCCAGATCGTCGAGGAAACGTGGACCCTCGCCGAGGACTTGCGAGCGAAGGGGTACGGCGTCCATCTCGCAACGAACCAGGAGCAGTACCGGGCAGCTCACATGCGGGCGGTCCTGGGCTATGACGAGTTGTTCGACATCAGCTGTTACTCGTACGACATCGGTGCCGTGAAGCCCGATGCGCGATTCTTCGAAGAGGCATTACGGCGGATCGGGGCCGCTCCAGCAGAAGTCCTGTTCATCGACGACACACTCCAGAACGTCGAGGGTGCGCGGGCGGTAGGGCTCGTCGCCGAACACTGGCATTTTGATCTAGGTCACGACGACCTGCTACGCCGTCTCTCCTGCCACGGCGTCAGCTGCTAGTCGTGGGACGCCTCACAACCGGACCGCTGGTGTTGTGATCCGTGCATACCGGACGTATGTTCGCTGAGTCGGTCCAGCAGCGAGGCCACCACTACGTGCAGTCGGAGGTCTCAGATGTTCAGGCTGGATTGGACTTCCCCCGCTGGTACCGCCGAATCTCGGGCCGGTTTCGCCCGCCTATGGCTCAGAGGTGAAGTCGACCTTGCAGCCGCTGTGGAGCTCGAGGACGGAGTCTCGGTCGTCACGCGGGGCCAGCCGCCCTTCGTCTTCGTCGACGTGTCCCAGGTGACCTTCATGGATGCGTCCGGGCTCGGCATCATTGCGCGAATCCTCAACCAGGCGCCTGACGCACTGGTCTACCTGATCGGTGCGCCCAGGGCCGTCACCCTGCTGTTGGGGATTTGCGGGCTCGACCGTCTGGATCGTCTCGTGCTGCGTCCGTCCAGCGAACATGGTGTCGATCTCAGTCAGTCACTCGACGGTGAGTTGCTCCGACTGTCGAATTCATGACCCCGAAGTCTTCGGGGTCGCCATGTTGATGCGAAACCACACCCACTTGCCTGTGCCTCGGTGCGAGCACCCCCACTGATCCGCGAGGGCGTCAACGATCTTCAGTCCGCGGCCAGAGGTACTGGTCAAATCGCGAACCTGCAGCTGCGGATCGACCGGGTTCGCGTCCCAGATCTCGATGAGCAAGTCCGCGTCAACTACGCCCATGCGGACGCGCACCTCGGTTCCCATGCCATAGAGCACAGCGTTCGCGACGAGTTCGGACGTGAGAAGTTGAGCCAACTCCGAAGTAGCCGATTCGGCCCCCATCAGCTCATCGGCGATCCAGTGTCGGGCTGCCGGCACGGCCTGCTCGGTGGCAGGCAGGGTCATCACTGACACATCCCTTGCCCCGTAGACCATAGAAACCTCATGAGCTCGCTGCTGAACTCTCCTCCGTCTTCCTACCCGGGGACGCCGAACGTAACCACAAAGTCGCAATCCGTCATCGACGCCCGACGGTATTGATCTTTCAGGGCACTCACGATGCCCCCTGGCGTGCTTCAGGGAGCTGGAGTCGGAACGTGCAATCTGTGATGGGCACGTCTTCACGGACTCCCTTGAAGATCGGCATTCGCAACGCTGTGCCCGTCCACTCCTGGTAGCGCACCTCGATGACGAAGGGCAGGGGCAGCGTCCTCAGGTAGCGAAGATCGCCCTCGTTGAAACCTGAGCCCACGCTGCCGATCGGTACCAGCTGGCTTTCGTCATCCATCAACGCCACGGCCAGGGATCCGAAACTGTCAGCGCGAGCACCAGACCCCTCCTTGAAACCCGTGACAATCGCGGACAGCTCACGCACGCGCTTCAACTTGAGCCAGTCCGAGCTGCGCCCTGAGCGGTACTTCGCCTGAGCTCTCTTCGCGATCGCCCCCTCGAGATCCTGGCTCAGTACCACGTCCCAGATGGCTCTGCCCGACGGCGAGTAAGGGATAACGGTCAGGCCCGAGGCTTGGAGCGCCTCCAGCCGCGGCCGGCGAGCCGTCCATGGCTGCTCTCGGATGTCTCCCTCGTCGGCGTCGTACAGGAGATCAAACGCAACGTACGTAGCAATCGGATCTCCGGGTCGTCCATTCGCCTTTTGCACGAGGTTGAAGGACGGTCGCCCGCGCTCATCGGTGGCAATGAGTTCGCCATCTATGACCAGCGGACCTTCCAGTTCAGGGAGTGGCGTCGCCGAGAACCGTTGGCCGATGTCGCGGCCAGTTCGGGACCGAAGGACGATAGTTCCGTCGCTGATGTGCATCAGGCACCGGAAACCGTCGAGCTTGGGTTCGAAGATCCATCCGTTGGTCAGCTGATCGAGCAGGTCCTCCGACTTCTTTCCGGGCGGCGCTGTACTTGCGAGCATCGGCTCCACCACAGCTGTCGGACTCGCTAGACCGGATGCCACGATCCAAGCCTGCCGCAATCTCGACAGTGAGACATCAGAAGCAGCGCACCAGTTGGACGATCTCTAGTCGTCCTGCATGAGAGCCGCTTCGACAGGGTATGTACCGCAAACATGACGGACGCTCAGTACTTTCTCGTGGGTTACGCAGTTGGGGCAGACAAACACGCTGCGCAGTCCTGTTTCCAGTCAGGGCTCTGCTCCGAACCTTTGTTGCGCGTAGACGATCGCCATCAATACACCGCCGCTCAGCTCCCTGAGCACGTGACATGTAGTGAGTGCGTCCTTCTGGCGCACATGGCGCAAACTGTTGGGCTACCTGCCGAAGCACTTCCCGAGGTCGGATAGCTGTCGGCGGCAGCGCGCAAGCAAAACTCGTGAGCCGCGGAGGAGTGAGCGGGCAACCTGACGACCGTCGCTTTGTCGTGCGCCCTTTGGGCGGAGGACTGGGCTGTCTCATCATGATCTTGATTTCGGTCGTCGCCTCGGTTGTTCTCACCTTGCTTCTCAACATCCTGATTCGCTGACTCGCCCGGTGTGCCGCGTCGCGGTGGTCGACAGCCCGGACGACAAAGGTCACTTGAAACTTGCTCTCCTTCGAGTCGCCGCAAGTGAGCATCGGACTCACGCATACCGGACAATCTCTCCAGAAGTTCGCCGTGTCCTATCGTCGATTCGGTCTTGCTCGTTTGGTTCGCCTCAATGCGTATCGACATCGTTAGCACGGAGGACTAGGTAGTCCTATGCCCTGCGGGTCTCGGCCGGAACCAATCGTCCAATGGGCCCGTCTGAAGGGGCATGCCCATGCGCGCTTGGGGAACTGCTGGTGCCGTGCTGGCACTGGTTGCCGGCTTGAGCGGATGCGTCTCCTCCCCAGAGGACGCGCCCTCTATGGGTCTCGGTGAGGTATCTCCAGACGACCACTGGCAACCAATAGCTGACTCACCGCTTCAGGCTCGATCTCGAGCGGCCGCGGTCTGGACAGGTAAGGAGATGCTCGTGGTTGGCGGTTCTACGCAACCGCCTTGCCCACCAGCCGCAGACTGCATCGGACCGACCGCAGAACAACTGCCCGTCGACGGTGCCGCCTATAACCCCAACACAGACCACTGGCGGATGCTGCCTGACGCGCCCCAAACGACCGCATCGTCGGTTGCGACATGGACCGGCGACGAGCTGGTGCTAGTGGTGCCTGAACTGTATGAGCATCAAAGCGCTGCGACGTTGACGTTCGACCCCGCGGTCAACCGATGGCGGGCCCTTCCGAACCCACCACCCGAGCCGTACCTGACCGGCGGAGTGTGGGATGGCAAGGAGATTCTCTACTGGCAGTCCGAAGAGTCCAGCAAACGGCATGACTGGTCGCTGAACCCAGTCTCTGGAGTCTGGACGAAGCTCACCGGTGACCCTTTCCACAGCACGTTCGACCGTTCGTACACATGGGCCGGAGATCGCTTCATCTTCACCGGACTCCTCACGTCCGGCATCAACAATGACGAGTCCGTGCAAGACGTGTATCAGGTTGCCGAGTACCGGCCCGACAAGAATGGTGGCGCCTGGCGTTCTCTTCCTCCATCCACCGTGGGCTTCTGGGATCCGGTGTGGTTCTGGCACGACGGCGCTCTGATCAATCCGGGACAGGAATCCATAGCGCGCAGCAGCGAGAACAAGACAACCCTTCCCCCACCGGGTGGCCAATACGATCTCTCGTCCCGAGAGTGGTCAGCGATTCCGCAATACGAGGGTGGCGCCAACTCGGTGACGGGTGCGTGCGATCTGCCACCGATTGGTTCTATCGGTGGCTGGGTGCTCGGCAGCGCGCCGATTCTTGTCTCAGTGGAGCCTGCAGCGACGCGTCTTGTCCCACCCTGCGGTGACCTCGCTGAACCCGATGTGGGTGTTTGGACGGGCCAGGAGCTGTTGGTGTGGGGTGGGCCGTCGACCGACTACCGGTCCAACCTCAACGTCGGTTTTGTTTGGACTCCACCCAGGGCGGACGTACCCTCTCAAAACTGATCGGCAACCCCGGGGCACCGTCGCGACTCCAAGGCGAAGCGCCCCGGGAGTGTCACCGATCAACCGAAACAGGTGTAACCCATCAGCCGAAACCACACGGGCACAGTGGGCCGCGTGGGACTCGAACCCACAACCTACGGATTAAAAGTCCGCAGCTCTGCCAATTGAGCTAGCGGCCCAGTCGAAGATCCAGAGTACGGGCATCGTTATCCGTCGGGTTGCGGGACCAATGACCCGTTGGCTCGAAGGCCAACTGCCCCTAGCGTGACTACCAGGGGACGCACATCCAAATCCTCGGGGCTCGCCAAGCGAGGTGCGCCGTGACACCCACCGACCAGTTGACCCAGACGAAGATCACGCGGCGATCGTTCTTGACGCTATCCGCGACTGGCGCCCTCGTGTTTGTGACGCCACGTGGGGACGGTTCGCTCATCACAAGAGCACTGGCGACGAGCCCGGCCACACCGGCGTTGCCTGCGAGCGCCATTCCGAAGTTCGTGACGCCGCTCTTGATACCACCTGCCATGCCTCGCAAGACGAGGATTAATCGGCCGGGCGACAAACCGATCGACGTCTATGAGATAGAGGTTCGGCAGTTCGTGCAACAGGTCTTGCCGGCCGGTCTGCCTGCGACCACGGTTTGGGGTTACGGCACACACACTCCGACGGGTGAGCTGTTCAACGCCCCATCCGCCACAATCGAGGCGAAGTATCAGACTCCGGTGCGCGTGACATGGGAAAACGCGTTGACCGACATGGATGGGCGGGCGCTCCCACACCTCCTGCCCGTCGACCCCACTCTGCATTGGGCAAACCCACCTGGCGGCAATACCGGCCGCGACAGTCGTCCGGAGTTCGCCAGCACTCCCGGCGCCTACCAGGGCCCGGTCCCCCTCGTCACGCATTTACACGGCGCCGAGAGCGTTGGGGAC
>DASUFV010000265.1:0-6007 GCA_036274415.1 Actinomycetes bacterium | reverse complement strand
GTTCGGCCACCTTCACCTTGGCGGTCGTGCATCCGGAGTCGGTGGCAAGCTGGCCGGCACGTTCGGCGTCCACGGCGGGGATGATCGCGTTGACCGGGACCGTCCGCCTGCTAGCGGCTGGCCAGCCGATCCATCCGGCCTCGATCGCGGCGGCCAGCCAACGTGCCATCCCCGGCGCCCCGTATTCGGTGAACGGCGCGAACTCCGCCCAGCCCAACGGACCGTGCAGAAGCAAGCCTTGCCGCACGTGGGTGTCGCGAAACCGCGTCCGAAGCGGGAGCGTGTATCCGACGGCAGCATCGAGCAGCTCGTCGACCGACGGCAGAGCGGACGCCATGCGAAGTCGTGTTACTACGGCCGCTTGGGAAACTTGCCGAAGTCAGGCTTGCGCTTGTCGACGTAGGCGTCTCTGCCCTCTTGCGCTTCCTCGGTCATGTAGAAGAGGAGTGTCGCGTCGCCGGCCAGCTGTTGGACGCCGGCGAGACCATCGTCTGCGGCGTTGAGCGACGCCTTGAGCATGCGTAGCGCAAGCGGTGAGTGCTGGAGCATCTCACGGCACCACTGCACCGTCTCGACCTCGAGCTCCTCCAACGGAACGACCGCGTTGACCAGGCCCCACTGCAACGCCGTCTGCGCGTCGTACTGACGGCACAGGAACCAGATCTCGCGAGCGCGCTTCTGACCGATGTGCCTGGCGAGCAAGCCAGAGCCATAGCCACCGTCGAACGAGCCGACCTTTGGCCCGGTCTGCTGGAACTTCGCGTTCTCTGCAGCGATGGACAGGTCACACACGACGTGCAGCACGTGTCCCCCACCGACGGCGTGGCCGGCGATCATTGCGACGACTGGCTTGGGCGTGCGACGGATCTGCACCTGAAGGTCGAGCACATTGAGCCGGCCAATGCCTCGGTGCGCGACGTCGTCATCCCCCATGTAGCCGTCGTCGCCGCGAATGCGCTGGTCGCCACCGGAACAGAAGGCCTTGTCGCCTTTGCCCGTCAAGATGATGACCCCGACCTGGTCGTCATCGCGCGCACGGTCGAACGCGTCAGCCAGTTCGAACAACGTCTGAGGGCGGAACGCGTTTCGAACTTCAGGTCGGTTGATCGTGATCTTCGCGATGCCCTCGGCCAAGTGGTACTCAATGTCGCCGTAGTCGGCTCCTTTGACCCACTCAGCGCCGGGCTTGACGCTGCTCGACGCGTCCGGATGACTCGACATCTGCTCAGCGTATTGCCGAGCGCGCTCCTTCCGCCGATCGGGATGCCTGCGAGCGGTGGGGCTCGTGGGGGCGAGAATGTCGCCCGTGGGATCGGTGGCCGGAGCAGTGGAGCTGCTGGACGCACCTGTCACCCCCGCAGAGGTAGAGCGGTTCTTGCCGCGGCTCGCGAGGTCGCTGAACGGCGGTGCGCCGGTCATGACGCTGCCACGCGGCGGGCCGGAGCGTCTGTGGCTCGTGGACGCGGTGACGCGCAGCGGTGGGGTGCTGCCCTGGGACGCTGCACTCGTCGTCCCCACGACCGGGTCAACCGGAACGCCTCGACTGGCCGTGCTCTCACGATCGGCACTCACCGCGTCCGCCGATCTCACCCATCGCGCACTCGGCGGACCAGGTCGCTGGCTGCTGGCACTGCCCACGACACACATCGCGGGGCTGCAGGTGTTGGTGCGCTCACTGCGGTCAGGGCTCGAACCGACTGTGCTCGACACGCGCGAGACGTTCTCGGTTGGAAGCTTCGTGGCTGCGGTGCAGGCCCTGGACATCTCGGCGTCCGAGCACCCGCACTACACCGCGCTGGTCCCCACGCAGCTGCAGCGACTGTTGGACGACGGTGCTGGTGTGGAGTCGCTCTGGCAGCTCGACGCTGTGCTGGTCGGCGGTGCGGCGATGAGCCCGCGATTGCTCGCACGCGCCCGCGATGCTGGCGTAACCGTCGTCCGCACGTACGGCATGACCGAGACGTGCGGCGGCTGCGTGTATGACGGCGAGCCGCTTGCGGGCGTCGCCATCTCGATCGGCCCGGATGGACGCATACGACTGCGCGGGCCGATGCTCTTCGACGGTTACCTCGGCGACGGCACGGCCGAATGGGTCGACGGATGGTTGGTGACCAACGACGTCGGACGGTTGGTTGATGGTCGGCTCACCGTCGACGGTCGCGTCGACCACATCATCAACAGTGGAGGCGTGAAGGTGCCAGCCGAGGCGGTCGAGCAGGCGCTGCTCGAGCTGCCCTTTGTAGAACAGGCAGTGGTCGTCGGTCTCAGCGATGACGAGTGGGGGAAGCGGGTCGTCGCCGTGGTGACACCGGCGTCCGATGTCTCCGGGATGCGGGATGCGGTGCGCGGTCGACTGCCCGACGAGTGGTTGCCGCGTGAGGTCGTTGGCGTCGACGCGCTGCCATGGCTGGCGCCCGGAAAGGTCGACCGCGAGGCGGTGCGGCGGATCGCTGGCGACCTGGCACGATGACGCGAGCCAACCGGAGGGGCCAACGATGGTGACACCGCAGCAGTGGGTGCAGGGTGCGCGGCCACGCACGCTCGCAGCCGCAGTGTCGCCGGTCGCGGCGGGCACGGGGCTCGCGGCGTACTCCGATTCGTTCGACGCGTTGCTGGCTGCGTTGGCACTGGTCGTCGCGCTGGCGTTCCAGGTCGGCGTCAACTACGCGAACGACTACAGCGACGGCATCAGGGGCACGGACGAAGAACGGGTCGGACCGATGCGGCTCACGGCGTCCGGCGTAGCCACGCCGGCGCAGGTGAAGTACGCAGCGTTCGTCTCGTTTGGCGTCGGTGCCGTGGCGGGGCTCGCGATCGTGGTGCTCACCGACCAGTGGTGGCTGCTTCTGGTCGGCGCGGCGTGCATCGCGGCGGCGTGGTTCTACACCGGCGGGCGCACTCCGTACGGGTATCGCGGGTTGGGCGAGGTCAGCGTGTTCGTGTTCTTCGGGCTGGTCGCCACCGTGGGCACCGCGTACATCCAGGTGGAAGAGCTGTCGTGGCTCAGCGTGCTCGTGGCGTCCGGCGTCGGTCTTCTGGCGTGCGCGCTGCTGGTGGTCAACAACCTGCGGGACATTCCGACCGACGCGGTGTCAGGTAAGCGCACGTTGGCTGTCCGCCTCGGTGACGCGTCCACTCGCCGGCTGTACGTCGGGCTGCTCGCGGCGTCCCTGGTCGTGGTGATCGTCGCCGCGATCGGCTGGACCCCATGGGCGCTCCTCGCCCTCGTGGCGTTCATCCCGGCAGCCCCGCCGATCGGCGCGGTGGTGGGCGGGGCGTCCGGCCCAGCCCTCATCCCGGTCCTCCAATCCACCGCCCTCATCCAACTCGGATATGGCCTCTCGTTCGGACTGGGCCTCTCCCTCGCCTGACCCCCTTTTGGGTGCAACGACGCGTTCCCTCCAAATGACGGAACTTCTGCAACTTCATCCCTGAGGACGGCTACGGGCCAGCGTTTCGTGATGTAGGCGTTGACTCCAAAAGACGGACCCAACGCGTCGGTGCACCCAAACCGGGGGCACCCAAACCGGGGGGCACCTGTACCGAGGGCCCCAAGAGGGAAGAACGAGGGGCGGGAAATCGTGTGGACCAGAGCGGTTCCATTGGGTAAAATGGAGCAGTTACGTTCCGTTTTGGAGTAGGAGTGACCCATGGGACGCCCCGACCGCACGCGCCGCGCCCTGCTGGACGCGGCCGTCACGGTGCTGACCAAGGACAGCTCCGCCTCCCTCGCGGAGGTCGCCACCGTCGCCGGAGTCGGCCGAACCACGCTGCACCGCTACTACCCCACTCGCGAGGGCCTGATCCGCGCGCTGGTCGAAGACGCCCTCGACCGGGTCGCTGAGGCGATCGCGAGCGCCCACCCCGAGGAGGGCCCGGTGCTCGAGGCGCTCCAGCGGGTCAGCGACACCGTCGTGCCCCTCGGACCGAGCCTGGCCTTCCTGCACGCCGAGCCCGACCAATACAACGCCCGCGACCTCATCCGCCGCTGGTACGAGGCCCTCGAGCCGGTGGCGCGCGCCGTCGAGCGCGGCCAGACGGACGGCTCGATCCGCACCGACCTGCCCGCCAAGTGGATCGTGGACGCCTACTCCGGTCTGATCCTCACCGCATGGGACGTCGCCGACGAGGGACGTATCTGGCTGCACGACGCTCCGCGGCTCGTGATGACCACCGTCCTCCGCGGCATCACCGCCCCACCAACACACGCCCCACCAACTCCCACCACACGACCCGAGGCCGATGAGACATGACGCGTGCACGTGCCATGCCCTTCATCGCGCTGGAGGGCTCAACACTCCTGGCCGGCCTCGCCAACGGCGTGGCCATGGTCGCGCTGCCCTGGCTCGTCCTTGACCTGACCGGACGCGCGGACGCCGCCGGGCTCGTGGCGCTCGTGTCCGGCGTCCCGACCCTGTTCGCGTCCCTGTTCTCCGGAACGGTCGTCGACATGCTCGGACGCCGACGCACGTCGGTCGCCAGCGACCTGTTGTCGGCTGTGGCCGTAGCAGCCATCCCTGTTGTCGACCTGACGGTCGGCCTGACGTTCGGCTGGGTGCTCGCGCTCGCCGTCCTTGGCGCCGTCTTCGACCCAGCCGGTGTCACCGCGCGCGAGTCAATGCTCACCGGCGTCTCTCAGGCGACGGGAATGCGGCTCGAGCGCGTCAACGGCATTCACGAGGCGGTCTGGGGTCTGGCGTTCCTCGTTGGTCCGGCGCTGGGTGCATTGCTCATCGCCACGATCGGCGTCGAGTCGGCGTTCTGGGTCATGGCCATCGCCTTCATCGCCTCGGCGCTGCTGCTCGGCCTGGTCCACGTGCCTGGTGCGGGGCGTCCTCACGTCGACCACCGCCCGGCGTTCTGGTCAGGAACCTTCGAGGGCATCAAGCTGGTCCTCGCGGACGCGCCGCTGCGTGCGGTTGTGCTGCTGTCCACCGGCATCGTGGCGGTTGCCTACCCCGTCCTCGGCATCGTGCTTCCGGTGATCTACCAGGGCAACGACGACCCGGTCGGGCTCGGTGCAGTCGTCATGGCGTTCAGCCTCGGGGGCGTCGTCGGAGCGCTGCTGTACGGCTCGTTCGGTCACCACTCGCACCCGCGACGTGCTTTCGCGATCGCGATGTGGGGATCGGCGCTCACTCTCGTCTGCTTCGCGGCCTGGCCGGAGACGGGAGTGATGATCGGCGCGGCGCTCGTCGGTGGCATGTTGCTCGGGCCCATGAACCCGGTCATCAACTTGGCGCTGCAGCGCCGCACACCCGAGAGTGCTCGTGGCCGCGCGATGGGTGTGGTCGTCGCACTGGCGTACGGCGCCTACCCGATCGGCTACGTCCTCGCTGGAGTGCTCGTCGAGTCGTTCGGCGTCGTGCCCGCGATGGCGATCTTTGCGGTAACCAACATCGTCATCGCACTGATCGCGCTTGCCGCACCGTCGCTGAAGCGACTGGACGAAGAACCGATGCTGGAGGCGTCAGAGCCGACCCGAGTCTGACTCGGAGCCCTCGGTGTCACGCCGGCTGTCGTCCCACGCGTCCTCGGACGCCGCACGCTCGGCCATGCGCTGGTTGGCGCGCTCGGCGCGCGTCGCGATCGACATCGAAAGAGCCTCGCGCTGTTTGCGAAGGGCGAAGATGCTGATGATCGCGGACGCGATCGCCGCAGTGAACAACGCGACGAACAAGTTGCGAACGACAAACAGCAGCACTACGAAGATGAGTGCGAAAATCGCCAAGCGGGCACCCGTGTACGTCAACGCGGGGTGGCGTTCGGTCCACGTGGTCGGCTCGGTCATGTGAGCTCTCCTTCAGGCGGCACCTCGGGGGGAAGCGCCGCGCGTCCTTCGAACCGAGTCGAGAGTACGACGGTCGTGTGGGTGCGCGAGATCCCGGGAATCTTGCGCAGTCGCCCGAGCGACTTCTCGAGGGCGTCGATGTCAGCGACTCTGACCTTGAGGATGAACGACTCGTCACCAGCGACGAACCAACAGTCCTCGACCTCGTTGAGCTCG
>DASUFV010000264.1:0-2003 GCA_036274415.1 Actinomycetes bacterium | reverse complement strand
ACCGGGCTTTCGCCAACGACAAGATCTCTTTCGCATGGAACAGCGAAGTCGTCGATGTGCTCGGTGACCAGAAGGTGTCGGGCCTGCGACTGCGCGACGCCCAGACCGAAGCAGAGCGTGAGATCGAGGTCACGGGCATCTTCGTGGCGATCGGGCACGACCCCCGCAGCGAGCTCGTCAGGGGTCAGGTCGATCTCGACGACGCGGGCTACGTAGTCGTGCAGGGCCGCACCACCGCGACCAACCTCGCCGGAGTGTTCGCCTGCGGTGACCTCGTTGACCACACCTACCGACAAGCCGTTACCGCCGCCGGCACAGGTTGCGCCGCAGCACTTGACGCCGAACGTCACCTCGCAGCACTTGCCGACGAGCCCGGGCTGCCGCTCGCCGAGGCCACGGCCTGACCGCATACCTCACACCAGCAAGCACCATCTCGAAGGAGAGTTCATGGCCGCGTCCACCATCACTGTCACCGATGACACCTTTGAAGCCGACGTCATCAAGAGCACCAAGCCGGTGCTGGTCGACTACTGGGCAGAGTGGTGCGGGCCATGTCGCATGGTCGCTCCGATCCTCGAAGAGATCGGCACCGAGCACGCCGACAAGCTCACGATCGCCAAGCTGAACGTTGATGAGAACCCCAAGGCCGCGGCGATGGCCGGCGTCACGTCGATTCCCACGCTGGCGGTCTACCGCGGTGGTGAAGTCGTCAAGATGATCATCGGTGCCAAGCCGAAGCAGAGTCTGCTCTCCGACCTCGCCGAGTTCCTCTAGAACTGCCCTGTCGGCCCCCTGACCTGCGCCGACGTGGCGGCACGGCCGCCACCCATCTGGGCCAGCGCGGCCCGTGACGCACTCGCCAACTCCCCAGTCAGGCGCTAGGGTCGCCGCTTCACCCGGGTTACCCTCAGTAAGCAGACCCAGCACTGCGTCAGCGACTCGAACCCCTCCGGAGGTGCTGTGACGTCGACGCCGTATCGCCAGTACCACCGCGGAGACCACGGGCCCGGTGTCGCACAGATTCGCGACCACCTCGCGCTGCTCGGTCTGCTGCCGAGCGAGCCCAGCCAACGCCACGGCAGCGACTGGGATGCTCCGTTCGACGACGAGGTCGACGCCGCCGTGCGCGCCTTCCAGCAGCAGCGTGGGCTGATCGCCGATGGCGTCGTTGGCCCGTCCACGTGGCGCCGCCTCGAGGGCGCACGATGGGCGCTCGGTGATCGCGTGCTGCGCTACGGCGCTCGTCACATGCAGCACGGCGACGATGTTGCGGCGCTGCAACGGCGATTGCATGATCTGGGCTTCGACCCCGGACGCATCGACGGCATCTTCGGACCCGACACCGAGCGCGGACTCAAAGAGCTGCAACGCAACCTCGGACTTCCCACTGACGGCCTGTGTGGACCCGTGACCTTTCGCGCGCTGGACCGGCTGGCCCGCACGGTGGTCGGCGGAGAACCGCATCGCATTCGTGAGGCAGAGCGGCTGCACCACCGCGGGCCGGGGCTCGCCGGCAAGGTCATCGTGATCGATCCGGGCCATGGCGGCGCAGAAGACGGTGTGTGCGCGAACGGGCTGGTCGAGGCAGACGTCGTTGCCGATCTCGCCTCCCGAATCGAGGGACGCCTCGGGGCGATGGGTGTCACCGCGTTCCTCACGCGCGGCATGAACCGTGAAGCGCGGTGCCCATCTGAACCCGATCGTGCCGGGTTCGCCAACGAGGTCGACGCTGACCTCGTAATCTCGCTGCACGCTGACGGACACAACAGCGAGCATGCGCAGGGCGTGGCCACGTACTACTACGGCACTGGTTCAGGCGACGACGGCGTCCACTCTGTGATCGGTGAGGCTTTCGCCGAGCTCGTCCAGCGCGAGATCGTCACCCGCACCGACCTGCTCGACGGACGCACCGACGCCAAGACGTGGGACATCTTGCAGCGCACGCGCATGCCGGCGGTGCGCATCGACGTCGGCTACATCACACACGCAGGCGACGCCGCTCG
>DASUFV010000263.1:0-10994 GCA_036274415.1 Actinomycetes bacterium | reverse complement strand
GAGGAAGACGCAGCTGGCACCGGAGTGGGTGCAGGCGCTTGTTCCGACGCCGCTGGTGGGGCGACTGGTGTTGGCGGAGGGGAAACCGGCCCAGGTGCTGACGGGGGAGTCGCCGCCGGTGGGGCAGGTGCCTCTTGCGCGGAGGGAGCGGGCGAGGCAGCCGGCGCCGCTGCCGCGGACACCTGCTGGTCGGAGCCGCCGATGACCGCGAGCTCTGCACCCACCTCGGCGGTCTGGTCTTCGCCGACGGTGATCGACACGAGCACGCCGGAGACGGGAGAAGGGATCTCGGTGTCGACCTTGTCAGTGGAGACCTCGACCAGCGGTTCGTCTGCCGCGACTTGCTCGCCGACCTGCTTCAGCCAGCGGGTGACGGTGCCTTCGGTGACGCTCTCACCCAATGCGGGGAGCACGACCGAGGTCGTTTGACCCGAGGTGGGTGCGGCAGCAGCAGGGCTTGCCGCGGGCGGTGAGTCGCCATTCGGTTGGGCGGCGTCCGGTTGAGACTGCGCGGCCTCGGGCATGGCCTGCCCAGGTGGCGCCGCCTGGGGCTCTGCCGGCTGCGGCGTTACGGCTGGGGGAGCTGCTGATGCAGCGTCGGTCGCCGGGGCGGACGCCGACTCGCCATCGGTGTCGCTACTTGATCGCAGGGGCGCTTCGTTGGCTTCTCCGATCACCGCAAGCTCTGCACCGACCGCGACCACTTCGTCCTCGTGGGCGAGGATGCGGAGCAGGACGCCGGTGGCCGGCGCTGGAATTTCGGTGTCGACTTTGTCGGTGGATACCTCGAGCAGTGGCTCGTCGGTCGTGATTTCGTCGCCCTCTTTCTTCAACCAGCGCGTCACGGTGCCTTCGGTGACGCTCTCGCCGAGCAGCGGCATCTTCACAGAGACCGACATGTCGTTCCCTTCGACTGCGCCATTGTCTGGGCCATTGTCTGGCTTGAAGCGTTCACGAGTGTGCGTGCAGAGGTTTGCCGGCCAGAGCGAGGTGCGCTTCGCCCATGGCCTCGCTCTGGGTCGGGTGAGGATGGATCAAGGACGCCACATCGTCGGGGTAGGCCTCCCAGTTGTAGATGAGCTGGCCCTCGGCCAGCAGTTCACCGACCCTGGCGCCGATGATGTGGACGCCCACGACCGGTCCGTCTGTGACGGCCACGAGCTTGACCATTCCGGAAGTCTTGAGGATCTGGCTCTTGCCGTTCCCCGCCAAGTCGTACTTGAGCGTGGTGACGGAGTCGCCGTACTTGTCGCGGGCCTGCGCCTCGGTGAGACCTACCGACGCCACCTCAGGCTCTGAGTACGTGATCCTCGGGACGCCGGCATAGTCGATCGGCCGAGGGTCCAGCCCGCCGATCTGCTCGGCCACCATGATGCCCTCGCCGAACCCGACGTGGGCCAGCTGTGGAGTCGGGATCAGGTCGCCCACAGCGAAGACATTCGGCACCGACGTGCGGCAGTACTCATCGACAGTCACGAAGCCACGATCCATGCTGACGCCGGCGTCCTCGTAACCCAGGTCCGCTGACACGGGGCCGCGTCCCACCGCGACGAGCAAGATGTCGGCTTCGATCGCCTTGCCGCTCTCGAGGTGCACGATGACGCCGGCAGCCGAGTGCTCGACCTTGCTGAACCTGGCTCCGAGCTCATAGGCAATCCCGCGACGCCGGAATTGACGCTCGAGCTGCTTGGAGAGGTCTTCGTCCTCCAGTGGGAGCAGGTGGGGGAGCGCCTCGACGATGGTCACGTCCGCTCCGAACGACCGCCACACGCTCGCGAACTCGACACCGATCACTCCGCCGCCGAGCACGACGACCGATCGTGGGACGTAGTCAAGGGTCAGCGCGTGATCGCTGGAGATGACGCGTGAGCCGTCGATGTCGAGACCCGGTAATGACCGCGGAACCGAGCCGGTCGCGAGGACCACATGACGGCCGCGATAGGTGTTGTCTCCGACGGCAACGGTGTCAGGACGCACGAGGCGTCCAGCGCCCTCGACGTAGGTGATCGCCCGAGCCTTCAGCAGTCCGGTGAGCCCCTTGTAGAGGCGGGAGACAACGCCGTCCTTGTATTTGTTCACCCCGCCCATGTCGATGCCGTCGAACGTGGAGCGGACGCCGAACTGCTCGCCATCTCGTGCGTTGTCGGCGATCTCAGCGCTGTGCAACAGCGCCTTGGTGGGGATACATCCTCTGTGCAGGCAGGTGCCACCGAGCTTGCCCTGTTCGATCAGGACGACGTCGAGCCCCAGCTGGGATGCCCGCAGCGCACACGCGTAACCGCCACTTCCTCCGCCGAGGATCACGATGTCGTGGACGGTGCTCCCAGGCTGGGCGGGCTGCTCGGTCACGGGACTCCTCTGCGCAACTGCGTGCGAATCGACCTCATCATCTTGTCACTCTTGTGGACGGACCGCCCCACCGCACCAGCGCGCCTTGGGGGCGTTGCTGGCCATCCCGGCCAGGACGCGGCGCTACCGTGGTGGGCATGAAATGGCTGCGGCGCAGGACGGCGCGAGGAGACTCGGGCTCGACCTCCAAGCGAGAGCGGTCCCAGGACCGCAAGTACCTCGAAGAGTTCATCGCCACCCGCCGCGGTGTCGAGGTATACGTCGAACCGCAGACCGCCGTCTCGTCCGCAAGCGTCGTGCTCGTCGCTGCCGACGGAGAGTGGACCAGGCGTCCCGTTCCGGACGCCGCCACCGCCTTCGCGTGGGCCAACAAACTCGGTATCCCCTGCTATGACGTCAACCTGCTCGGCTACCCCAAGCGCATGCGGGAGTGGAACGGCGGCGCCTGACCAATCACCCCGACATCATCAAAGGCCCCGTCCGATGGACGGGGCCTTTGATGCAGTGGCGAGGGAAGGAACCACTGCCTCGGGTGCGTGGTGCACCATGCCCGGCGCACTATCAGGGGGGCGGGGATCGGCGCCGGGAGCTCTTCACCTACTTGTTGTGACCAGGAGCGTTTCCGCTGTTGCCAGGTGAGCTGCCTCCGTGGTCGCTGTTGCCTGGCGAGTCAGTGGACGTCTCGCTCTTCTTGGCCTGGCCGGGTGGCACCCACCCTTCGGGTTGTCCACCCTTGTCGGCGTCCGCGTCGTCGGTCGCGTCCTCAGTTGCGGTGTCGTCGTCGGCAGCGTTCTTCTTGCCGCAGTCGGACTTGGCCGCCTCTGACACCGCAGCACCGTGACCCGGGCCGGGTGGCGTGTTGTGAGCCACGCTCGACACATACTCGCCGTGGTTGCGGGCGTCTTCGCACGCGATTGGCCCTTCTGATGGTTCGTCGGTGGGCTCATCCGTTGGCTCGTCGGTGGGCTCATCCGTCGGTTCGTCGGTTGGTTCGTCAGTGGGCTCGTCGGTCGGCTCACCAGTGGGCTCATCGCAGGGTTCTTCGGTCGGCTCGCCCGTTGGTTCGTCGGTCGGCTCGCCCGTTGGTTCATCAGTGGGCACATCCGACGGGTCGGTCGAGGGGTCGGAGACCGGCTCGTCGGTGGGGCAGTCGGTTGGCACCTCTGCCACATCGGTGACCGGCGCAGGCTCGTCGCTGAAAAGACTGCCTCCGGTCGCCGCCTCTGCAGTCCCGGCGGCAAGCACGGTGACGGCAAGCACGATGCCGCCGACCTTGAGCTTGCCAAGGACGGCCGAGAGGGTGGGTTGCTGCATGCCAGTCACGTCGTTCCTCCGGGGTGAGCGGGTTCTCTTACCCCGTTCGTCTCTGACGGTAGGCGTGTCGTTACCTGCTGTCTCGGACCTTCACCCAGATGGACTAGACCGTCAGAGCCATATCAACTCACTCGGCCTAGCACCCCTTTTGGGTGCAACGACGCGTTCCCTCCAAATGACGGAACTAATGCAGAGTCATCCGCGCCAGGGTCGGCTTCTCGGACGCGGTCAGCGGTCGGCAGCTCGTCGCGCGAGCTCCACCAGCGTGCGCATCGCAGCGCCCGTGCCGCCCTTCGGCGTGTAACCGAACGGTTCACCGTCGTGGTACGCCGGGCCCGCGATGTCGAGATGCGCCCAGCGGACGCCGTCCGGGACGAACTCCTTCAGGAAGAGCCCTGCCACCTGCATGCCGCCGTAGCGGTCACCGATGTTGGCGATGTCGGCGACCTTGGAGTCCATGGACGGCCGCAGCTCTGGCGGCAGCATCATCGGCCACATCTGCTCGCCGACTGACGTGGCGACCTCGTGGACGTGCGTGCGGAAGTCGTCGTCATTGGCCATGATCCCCGAGGTGCGCGTGCCAAGCGCCACCATGGACGCGCCCGTCAAAGTGGCGACGTCGACGATCGTGTCGGGGTCGTCCTCGCTCGCGCGAACGATGGCGTCGGCCAGCACGAGTCGTCCTTCGGCGTCGGTGTTCAGCACCTCGACCGTGCGGCCGCCACGGATGGTGATGACGTCGCTTGGACGCTGCGCGGACCCCGACGGCATGTTCTCAGCCATCGCCATGTAGCCGGTCACGTTCACCTCGGGCTTGAGCCGGGCGATCGCGGCCATCGCACCGAGCACAGCGGCCGCGCCACTCATGTCGCTCTTCATCGCGTCCATGTTCGCCGCTGGCTTGATGGAGATACCGCCGGAGTCGAACGTGATTCCCTTGCCCACGAACGCCAGGTGTCGCTTCGCCCTGCGCCTGCGGTACGCGACGCGCACCAGCCGCGGCGGGTTGACTGACCCCATGCCCACACCGAGCAGGCCGCCGAACTTGCCCTTGGCCAGTGCCTTCTCGTCGAGCACCTCGATGTCGAGCTTGAGGCCGCGGCACGTCGCGATCGCCTTGCTGGCGAAGTCCGCAGGGTGCAGGTCGGACGGTGGCGTGTTGATGAGGTCGCGCACGAGGTGCAGCGACTTCGAGATCGTCCTGGCCGAGGTCAGCGCGGCCGCCGCATCACGGTCATTCGCGAGCGGGGTGGCGACGGTGATCGCAGTAACCGGTGGCTTGTGTTTGGACGCCGACGCGCTGCGGTACGTCGTGTAGCTGTACGCCGCGTAAAGGGCGCCCTCCGCGACTGCGCTCACCTGCTCGACGGTGTCGGCTGGGAGGGCGAGGACGACGCTCTCCATTCCCGCCGCAGCACGCACCGCGCTACCGGCTGCGCGCCGCAGCCCTTCGGCGTCCGGCACCTTCTCGCCGAGTCCCACAGCAATGACGACGGGCGCCGCGACCGATCCCGCCTTTGGCAGGCGAGTAACGCTGCCCGCGTCGCCGGTCGCTCCGAGAGCGGTCAGTGCCCGCGTGAGGGTGCGCCCGTAGTCGCTGCCGACGCTGCTCGCCGAGGGCGTGAGCCGGATCGAGTCACCCTTCTTCAACACTCCTATGACAACGGCAGATGCCTTCGTGCGAGAGGGATTGCTGCTGCTCAGCTTGATCGACGTCACAGAACCTCACTCGGGACGCTGGGTGGGGGCAGTCCGCCCACCCTAGCCCGCGAAATTCGCCGGGTAGCCTCCGGAGCATGACTGCAGCGTCCAGCACTTCAGAAGAGCCACACCGCTCGCCACTTCATGACAGGCACATCGCGCTGAGCGCCAAGCTCGCCGACTTCGGGGGATGGGAGATGCCCATCGAGTACCCCGACGGCGGGGTTCTGAAAGAGCACGCAGCCGTACGCGAGTCGGTCGGCCTCTTCGATGTCTCCCACCTCGGGAAGATGCAGGTGCGGGGGCCCGGGGCACGTGCGTTCGTCAACAGTCAGTTCACGAACGACCTCGGTCGCATCACGAGCGGTCACGCGCAGTACTCCATGCTCTGCAACGACGCGGGTGGCGTCATCGACGACCTGATCGTCTATCTGCGTTCTGACGACGAAGTCTTCGTCGTGCCCAACGCCGCCAACACGTCCACCGTGGTCGACGCGCTTCGCGCAGCAGCCCCCGCGGGTGTCGACGTCCGCAACCAGCATCGTGATTTCGCGGTGCTCGCCGTCCAGGGCCCCAGGGCGGACGCTGTCCTCGAGCGGGTCGGCCTTCCGCACGGCCACCCCTATATGGCGTTCGTCGAGACGACCTACGGCGATGCGCCGGTCATCGTGTGCCGCACCGGATACACCGGCGAACGCGGCTACGAGGTGCTCCCCCCGTGGGATCACGCTGGCGCTCTGTGGGACGCGCTCGCCGAGGCTGTCGCTTCCGAAGGCGGACGCCCGGCTGGGTTGGGCGCACGCGACACGCTGCGCACCGAGATGGGATACCCGTTGCACGGGCAAGACCTCTCGCCCGAGATCACTCCCGTGCAAGCGCGCCTTGGGTGGGCGGTCGGCTGGGACAAGCCGGACTTCGCCGGACGCCAGGCGCTGCTGGACGAACGCAGTAACGGTCCACGACGTCGACTCTGGGGAGTACGCGCCACCGACCGAGGCATCCCGCGCCCTCATATGCGCGTGATGTCAGACGCCGGTGACGAGATCGGCGAGATCACCAGCGGCACGTTCTCACCGACGCTGCGGGTAGGCATCGGACTGGCCTTGCTGGACGCCGCCGTCGAGCCCGGCGCGTCCGTCTCGGTGGATGTCCGAGGTCGACCGTCGACCATGACGGTGGTGCGTCCGCCGTTCGTCGATCGCGCGCCGAACTGACCGAGCAGACCGATCAGACCAACAGGACTGCCACGACGAGAAACGTCGTCCAATTGAGCTGTTCGAGCGAGCCGAGCACGTCACCAGTCACCGCGCCGAGACGTTGAGCGCAGTGTCGCCACCACAGCTCGGCAACGGCCAGTGCGCCGAGTGCTGCGATGGCCAGCCAGAGCGCGAGTTCGCTCTCGACCGCCAGGCCGGCGACCACCACGACGACGAGCGCAGCTCCTGCGACGAGCGACGCCACGGCTCGCGACACTGATCCCACGACGTGCGCTCCCATGCCGTCCGCCGCTGGGGGAACCCCGCGTCGACAGGTGAGCACCAGAGCGGCACGACTGACCAAGGCCGAGGCCGTGACGGTCACTGCACACGCATACGGATCACTCCACGCGAACGCGACCTGCAGGACGGCCACCTGCACCAAGAGCGTCAGAACCAACGTCACGACACCGAACGGCCCGACGTCGGACTGACGCATCACTGCCTGCGCATCACGAGGTGGACGCCGGCTGCCCAAACCGTCGGCGACGTCGGCCAGCCCGTCGAGATGCAACCCCCTCGTCAGCACCGCGAGCGCGACAACGACGAAGACCGCCGCCACGAACACCGATCCCGTCGCCTCTTGCATGGCGCGTCCAGCTACCCATGACACGAGTCCAAGCACGACGCCGACGACTGGTGCGAGCGTGATCGCGGCTCTCCACGTCGACGCCTCGACACGTCTGGGCGGTGAGACCGGGAAGAGCGTGAAGGTGCCGACCGCGAGCCGTACCGCGTCCACGGGACGGTCAGACTTCCGACGCCGAGGGGACGCCCTCGGTCGGATCCTCGACGTCGTCGGGCTCGGCGTCGGGCTCGGCGTCGTCGGAGGCATGCTCGCGGTCAGAGACTCCGGCCTCGCCGAACGTCGCCATGTCGGCGAGCGTCGCCTGAGCCGCGCGCAGCAAAGGCACGGCCAACAGTGCGCCTGTGCCTTCGCCAAGACGAAGGCGGTAGTCGAGCAGCGGCTCCAGCTGCAACCGGTTCAGCACGTACTCGTGTGCCGGCTCGACCGACCGGTGCCCGGCTTGCCACCAGCCTGCGGCCCGATACGCGACGCGGTGCGCGACCATCGCGCAGGCTCCGGACACCAGGCCGTCAAGAACGACCGGCGTGCGACGCACAGCAGCCTGCAGCAGGAAGCCGGTCATGGCGGCGAAGTCCGGGCCACCCACAGTCGCCAGAAGCTGCAACTGGTCGGCGCGCACGCCTCGACCTCTGCGCATCGCATCCCTGACCGCGGCCGCCTTGCGGATCCACGTCTCGTCGTCGATGCCAGTCCCGCGTCCGGTCACCGCGGCGGCGTCCCGCGAGCTGAGCAGTCCGATGAGAGCAGCCGCAGGAGTCGTGTTGCCGATTCCCATGTCGCCGGGGATGAGCAGGTCCGCTCCTGAATCGACCTCTTCGTCGGCGATGGCTACTCCAGCTTCGAACGCCGCTTCGGTCTCCTCGCGTGTCGCGGCGTCCTCGACGGCGATGTTTCCGGACGCGCGACGCACCTTGAAGCGAGTGACGTCGGTCGGGATGCCGGACAGGTCAACAGACACTGACATGTCGACCACGCGCACGCTGGCGTCGAGAGTGTTGGCGAGTGCGTTCACAGCGGCGCCGCCGGCGAGGAAGTTCTGCACCATCTGTGCTGTCACCTCGGGCGGGTATGCCGACACCCCCGCCGACGCGACCCCGTGGTCTCCGGCGAAGATGACGACGCGCACGCGGTCGATCGGGCGCGGTGGACAGACGCCTTGAACGGCAGTCACCCAGCAGGAGAGCTCCTCGAGCCGTCCCAATGCACCGGTGGGTTTGGTGAGCTGCAGCTGACGTGCCTCGGCTGCTTCGCGAAGTGCCGGATCCGGACGAGCGATCTCTTCGCGGAAACGCTGCAGGTCGACGGTCACTCGTTCTCGCCTTTCGTTGGCTGAAGCGCGACGGGACGCCCGGCCACCATGAACGTCACCGCCTCGCTCGCTGATGCAACCGCCGCGTTCAGTCGGCCCTGCGCGTCGCGAAAGAGACGGCCGGACGCGCTCGCCGGCACGACACCTTGCCCCACCTCGTTGCTGACGGCCACCACCTGTGCCTTGGTCGCACGCCACGCGTCGAGCAGGCGGGCGACCTGCTTGTCGACGTCCGCCAGATCGCCGTCCCAGGCGTCCGCCTGGTCGATCATGCGGGTCAGCCACAGCGTGAGGCAGTCGACGAGGATCACGTCACCGCGTTCGGCGTCCTCGAGGATGGCGGCGACATCGTCGGTCTCCTGCGTCACCCAGTGCGCGGGCCGGCGTCGTTGGTGCTCGTTGACGCGCGCCACCCACTCGGGGTCGTCGGGTTGAGGAGGCGCAGTGGCGACGTACGTCACCGATGGAGCGGAGGCGACCAGCGACTCCGCATACCGAGACTTGCCCGACCGTGCACCGCCGAGCACCAACGTGCGGTGTGGACGCGGCGTGGCCAACGGTTCGGAGCCAACGGGGCCAACGGACACGACAGTGCCGTCGGGAACCACGCGTGCGCCCCACTCTGCGAGGCGCTTGTGCAGCTGGGCACTGGGTGGGTTGTGGTGTGAGAGGTGAACGGCAATGACGTCGGTGTCGTCCGTCAGGGCGCCGACGGCGCGCATCCGGCGCAGCTGCTCGGGGAACGTGCTCAAATCGAGGTGGTCGGTGTCATGGGTGACGAAGTAGCCGAAGGTCTCCTCGAGCAGCACGATGTCGTATGCGGCGCCGCGCATAGCGTCTAACGCTCCGGCGGTGAATGGTCCGGTGTCGGTGCCATACAGCAGCCGGCGTCCGTCGCGGTCTGAAATGTCGAAGAGCACCGCCTCGCCGATCAATGCGTCGCCATGCGCTGCTTCGAGCATCCGGACGACGTAGTCACCTACGACGATCTGCTCGCCGGCGATCACCGGTCGCAGGTTGACGGGGTCCGTAGGTGCGATCCAGTGCTCGATCTGGCCCATCACTGCTGCTGGCGCGAGCACCTGAAGAGGTTCGCTGCGATGGGCCCAGTGCCGGAAAAGGAACGCGGCCGGCCCCACATGGTCCGGATGTGCATGGGTGAACAGCATCAGCTCGACGGCGGCGAGGCTGGCCCCGTGCCGTGAGGCGGCAGCCGGGATCTCCGGGCCGCAGTCGATCAGGATGCGTTCGTCAACCAGCACACCGGTCTGGCCACGTACATCGCCGTTCGCGCGCGCGGTGCTGCACGACGAGCACGTACAGAACGGGTTCGGCCATCCGTCAGCGGAACCGGTGCCCAGCAGCTGCACCTTCACTGGTGAGCCACCGCCGGAACGAATTGCGGAGTGTGGTCGAACGCCGCCACGCGATGCGTTCGTCTCAGCGCGCGCAATGCGGGGGCACCCAGCGCGACGATCAGAGCAGCGTTTCCGAACGCTCTGGGCAGGTCGAACCCCCACGACGTCGCCAAGGTGAAGGCCAGCAGGCGTCCGAGGTTGTCAGCGATGCTGGCGCCTGCGACGAACGCGATGTCGCCCTCGGTGACGATGAAGGGCCAGAACCATAGGTTGAGCAGAACGCCGTAGAGCAACGCAGACAGGACGCCATACGCGGCCAGCAGCACGATCTCGATGCGGCCGCGACAGCGCGGCAGCACTCCGGCGCCCAGGCCGATCCACGCTGCGCCCAGCATCTGGAACGGCAACCACGGTCCGACGCCGCCGGTGAGCAGTGCTGAGGTCAGCATTGACGTGGCGCCGAGCAGGAAGCCGAAGCCAGGGCCGAACACGCGTCCGCCGAGGATCAGCACCACGAACATCGGCTGGAACCCGGTGACGCCCCCGGACAGTGGTCGGAGCGCAGCGGCGACGGCGGTCAGCACACCGAGGAGCGCGACCGTCTTCGCGTCGATGCCGCCGTCACTGACTTCGGCGAGCACAACGGCGAGCAGCAGCGGAATCAACAACGCGAACAGCCACGGGCCGTCCGGGCTCTCGGACAGCCACGTTCCAGGCTCGACAACCAACGGCCAACCGAAAGCGAGGAGGCCGAAGACGGTCGTCAATCCGATCGCCACTGCGGATCGGGCGCTGATCGCGTGAGCGGCGTTCACAGCGGCTCCGGCAGCACGGCACGCAGGTCAGCCACGGTCAGCAGGGGAATGGGCGCCAGAACCTTGGACACCTGAGGCGCGAACTGCGGGGAGGACGTCACGACCTCGCGGGTCGGGCCGTCGGTGACGACCTCGCCATCGGCCAAGACGACGGTTCGGTCGGCGAGGTCAGCAGCGAACTCGACGTCGTGCGTCGCCACGATGACCGCGTCACCAGCGTCGGCGCGTCGGCGGAGCAGCTTGGCGAGACGGTGTTTGGTGGGGTAGTCGAGGCCGCGGGTCGGCTCGTCGAGCAGCAGCAGG
>DASUFV010000262.1:0-13425 GCA_036274415.1 Actinomycetes bacterium | reverse complement strand
CCAACATGAGAAGGTCCTTCAGTGTCAGGTCGAGACGATCGCCGGCGGACAAGCCAGCGGTGTCTGGGACGACCTGCTCGAGGACGCACAGCTTGGCTCCGGCGGACATGGCTGCTCGGCAGGCACGCAGGATTGCCACGGCGTCGGCATCCGACCAGTCGTGCAGTATTCGGGACAACACGTAAACGTCCGCGCCGCGCGGAACCTCCACAAAGAAGTCGCCCGCGACCCAGTTCAAGCGTTCATTCGCTTCGGGCGCACTGGCGCCACCCGCGATCACATCAGGGCGGTCATAGACCGTGGCCCGAGTGGCCGGCAACCCAACGAGCAAGTCAGACATCAGCTGGCCCTGGCCCCCGCCAACGTCCACAACCTCGGATATCTGCGACCAGTCCAGGGATGCACGGAGGTCACTGGCTCGGCCGGTCGAACTAGCCGTCATGAGCCCGTCGAACGCGACACCCTCGTCGGGATGCGCGGCCAGGTAGCCCCAGAGGTCCACGCCGTGAACGTCCGAAAAGGGTGAACGTCCGGAACGAACGCCCGCTCCCAACTGCTCCCATGCGCGCTGCATCCACGGTGCCGTCAACAGCTGCGCCCAGCCAGCCGCTGCACCAGGATCGTCGCTGCGCAAGAGCGCTCCAGCAGGGGTCAACTCGTAGCTCTCGACACCAGCGGTCGAGCAGAGGCCCATCGCTTCGGTCGCGCGCATCAGCCGTGACAGGGTCGCGGGTTCTGCTCCGATGGACTCGGCCAACGCGGCGACCGGCACCGCCTCCGACGCCAAATGATCCGGGATCTGCAACTCACAGAACGCACGCAGCACCATCGCCCGTCGCGTGTCTCTCAGCAGGTCATCGATAAGGGACTCGGCCGCCTGGTCATTCACGCTGGCCGATCCTGGCAGTCATCCGCTCGCCCCACCAGCCGGGCACGATTGGTCTGTTTCGCGCTGAGCTACTTGCGGTCGAGCTCGGCGAGGATCACGGTCAGCGCCCCCTGCGGCATTGGCGCGGACGCCGGCCACACCCGACCGATCGCCGGGAACTGCCGCGCGAGGTGATCAGCTGCAGCTCGGTCGCCCGGATAGAAGTAGACGGTGTCCTCAGGGACCGTCCCGATCCAGTTGTCGACGCCCACGACATTCCAGCCTTGCCCCTCAAGCTGAGCCGCGGTCTCGGCGGCCAGCCCGGTGATCGGCGTCTGGTTGAAGACGTAGACCGGAATCTGTGGCACCGGACCGGTGACGTTGGTCTGCCCGTTGCCGTCCCCGTCGTCCCCGCCGTTCTTCTTGCCGTCGCCGTTTCCGCTCTGCTTGTCTCCGTCGTTCTTCTTGCCGTCGCCCTGCCTGTCCCCGTCGCCCTTGTCCCCGTCGCCCTGCTTGTCCCCGTCCTGCTTGTCCCCGTCCTGCTTGTTCCCGTCGCCGGTGTCGGACGGTTCGGGCGTGGCAGATGTGGCCGGCTGGGTGACCGTCGGCGGGTTTCCGGTCTCTTCGCCGTCGTTCCCAGCGGTGATGAGCATCCAGGCGGCGAGTCCGATGGCACCGAGCACGACGAGCGCGCTCAGAAGCGGAAGCAGCAGCGGCGGCGCCCCTGCGGACGGTCCCCCGGGTGGCGGTGTGGCTCTGTGCGAGCCCCCCGGCCGGGGCGCCTCGGGCGTCGACATGCCCGCGGCTCAGACCGAAGCGCCGAGCCGCCGAGCCGACCGGGCCCGCTGCCGAGCAGCGCGAAGCCGGCGCAGACGCTTGACCAGCATGGGGTCGAACGCCATCGCCTCCGGGCGGTCGAGCAGCGCGTTCAGGACCTGGTAGTAGCGGGTCGCCGACATGTCGAACAGCTCGCGGATCGCCGACTCCTTGGCGCCCGCGTACTTCCACCACTGCCGTTCGAACGCCAGGATCTCCTGCTCACGCTCAGTAAGTTGCGGGCTGTCGGAGCCAGAAGCAGTGGAAGCGGCGTCCATCAGCGGTGTCTCCTCGGGTCGGTCACTGTCTCTTTGAGCCTCTGTTGCTGGGTTGGTGCCTGGTTCCTGCTGGGTGAGGCTGGGATCTGTGGCGGCCCAGGCTTCCCCTCCCGGGCCGCTGGCCCATCGTAGGCCGCAAATCCCAACGATGTCATTCACCTCGCACCGAGGCCAGCCACGGGTTGGACGCCGGACGGCGTGCGGCCGCCACTAGGGTCTGGCCATGCCGTGCTACGTGGTACCCGCGA
Organism: Actinomycetes bacterium; assembly: GCA_036274415.1. Taxonomy (GTDB): domain Bacteria; phylum Actinomycetota; class Actinomycetes; order JAHEKZ01; family JAHEKZ01; genus JAHEKZ01. Next base: position 11,215 of record DASUFV010000262.1, on the reverse strand, counting down.
CGCGCCAGGAGTTGACGCCCGACCCGCTTGACCCCGACCAGGTGATCAGCGGAAACCCGCAGGTCAGCGCCTATGAGCTGCTCGACACCGAGCACCTGGCGGTCGGCATCTGGGAGCACACCGCAGGGGTGTCACGGGACGTCGAGGTGGACGAGATCTTCGTCGTGCTCCGGGGCCGGGCCACGATCGAGGTGGCCGACGGAACGATCTTGCAGGTCGGACCGGGCGACGTCGGCGTCCTGGAGGCCGGAGCGCAGACGACCTGGACCGTGCACGAGGACCTCCGCAAGATCTACATCATCCGCAGCTGACCGTCCCGATTTGTCGGGAGTCTCGTGGCGAAAACGGTCAGGTAAGGCCGTGCTGGTGGGCGAAGGCCGCGGCTTCGCCTCTGCCATTCACTTCGAGCTTGGCCATGAGGTTGGAGACGTGCACGCTCACCGTCTTGGGGCTGATATAGAGCTCCTCGGCGATCTGCTTGTTGGTGCGCCCAGCAGCTACCCGACGCAACACCTCGAGCTCGCGGTCGGTGAGACCGAACGGCGTGGCTGCAGCGGACACCCCCAGCTCGATCCCCAGTCGGCGCGCAGCGGCGTCCACGGCCGTGCGCAGAATCCCTGGCCCCATCACGGTGGCGTACTCGTCGGCCTCGCGCACCAAGTCGGACGCCTCACGGCGTTCACCTTGCTCTGCAGCAACCGATGAGGCGCGAAGCAGCGCGAATCCGTGCGGAAGCGGTTCTTCGAGCTTGCCGTATGCCGCGGCTACCGCGACCCACTCCTCACTCGTTGCCCGACCGTCGACAGTGGCCAGCAACGCCGCGACGTGCGCACTCCAAGCAGAAGCACTGTCACCGGCCACCGGCAGGGACGCCGCCGTCGACCTGATCAGGTCGACGGCGTACTGCAAGGAGTCGGTCGGCGACGAGTCGCGTCGGCTGGAGGCCAGTGCGACGACTGCTTCGGCTGCGACCACGAGGATCGGCCAGTAGTACCGGATGTGACCGCCGGCCGAAGGGCCACGGAGCTCAGTGAGCGCAATCTCGAGCGCCGACTCCGCGTCACCTCTCGCCAAAGCGATGGCAGCACGCAACCGCACGATCGGCAGGGAGTCTTGCGGCAACGTCGCCGCGGTGCCGCGTGCGACCTCGGTGTCGCGCAGTAGCTGTTCTGCTGTGTCGAGATCGCCTCGAACGAACGCGACGGTGGCTGACAGCATGCCGACCCCGGACACACCGCCCGCGATCAGTCCTTGCGCGGCGGCCGTCGTACGCAGCATCTCGTCGGCAACGTCGACCTCGCCGAGATGGATCTTCGCGTCTGCGATGTTGGTCACCAGGATCGGCGAGTACGTGCGAGTGAGGCCCAGCCGTGAGATGACTGCCAGCCCGCGTTCGGCGGCCTCTGCCGCCTCCTTGTAGTGACCAATGCCGCACAGCGTGTGCGACAGGTTGGTCAAGGCACGCCCGGCCATGACGTCTTCGCCCTCAGACTCGGCTCGGGCGAGCGCAGCGCGCATGATGTCGAGACCGTCGTCGGCCTCGCCGCTGTCGAACAGCAAAGTGCCCAGCGTGATCATTCCGGAGATCTCGGTGTACGAGTCGCCCACCTCACGCGCCATGTCGACGGCAGCCCTCGCGTGCTCGAGAGCCTCTGCTGTGTCGCCGCGCAGCATCAACGTCACCGACAGCGCGTCGAGTGCCCTCGCCCTCGTGTCTGACGGCGTTTCCGGAAGCACCTCGAGGGCGCGCTGAATGTCGACGACCGAGTTGTCGACGTCGAAGTGCAGGCGTCGGCGTCCGCGACGTGCGAGCGACTCTGCGATGCGGTCGACATCGCCGTCGCGACCGGCCAGCAGCACGGCTCGATCGGTGAGGGCAAGGACGCGGTCGTGGTCGTCTGCGCGCGCGGCGGCTTGAGCTGCGTCGACCACGATCGTGTACTCGTCGGTGCCCAGCATCTCGCGAGCATCCGGCACAACCGGCCACAGCTCGAGCACTCGCTCGAGCATGCGCAGCTGCTCGGCGTACGCCTGAATGCGTTCGGCAGCAGCCGCTGCCTGGTACGCGGCCGGAAGCGCCTTCGGGAGGTCGTGCGCAGCGTGCCAATGGTGTGCGATCTCGAGGTCGCGACGCTGTGAGTCGATCAGGTCGGGTTGTTCGGTGAGGGCACGCGCAATAGCGGCATGGATACGCGAGTGCTCACCAGGCATCAGGTCCGCGTGCAGGTACTCACGAAGCAAGGAGTGACGGAACGCGTAGGTGTGCTCGTCGCGCAGCACGAGGATCGCGGCGTCCACCGCCTCGCGCAGTGCCGCGTCGAGGTCGTTCTCGGCAATGTCCGCCTCGTTGCAGACGACCGACAACAACCGGTGCCACACGTCTTGGCCGATCACAGCAGCGACCCTGAGGACGCTGCGCGTCGACGGCGAGAGTCGGTCGACCCGGATCAACATGACATCACGCAAGGACGCCGGCAACGCGCATTCGTCCGGACATGCTGCAAGCTCTTGCAGCATGAACGGGTTGCCGTCGCTGCGCTCGTAATAGGTGGTGGTCTCGGACTCGGACGGGCGGCGTCCGAGGAGCTCAGTCAGCAGGTCGGTCACCGCGGGCCGGCTGAGTGGCGGCACTTCGACCCTCGGGACGCTGCGCGACAGCTCGGCGATGAACGGACGCAAGGGATGGTGTCGATGCAGCTCGTCGGTGCGGTAGGTCGCGACGATCAACACCGGAACGTCGCGCAACGAACGGGCGAGGAACGCCAACAGCTCGCGGGTGGAACGGTCCGCCCAGTGCAGGTCTTCGATCACCAGCACGATGGGCTGCGTTGCGCCTTCGCGCTCGAGCAGGTCGGCCACTGCCTCGTACAGGCGGCGACGGTCGTCCGATCCGCCAGCCGCCAACATCACGAGGTCGTCGACGCCTGCCGATCGCATGGGCTCGCGCAAAGCGGTCGCGAACGGTGCGAATGGCAGCGCGTCGTCGCCAAGATCGACACATCCGCCGACCAGGGCCTTCGCTCCATCGACGCGCTGCAGCAGCTCTTCGATCAAGCGGGTTTTGCCGATGCCGGCCTCGCCACCGACCAGCACCACGCGCGACTGACCGGCGAGGGCGTCGTCCAATGCCGACACCAGGGCGCCGAGTTCGTCGTCTCGACCCACCATCGGGCCGGTGAACACCACGTTCTCGAGCATGCCACGGTGGTCCGACGCCGCTGCCGACGGCAGCCGCGGAGATGTGATCAACGCGGCTGCCGTCATGCGGTGTAGCGGCGCAGCCGGGGGTTCCGCAGTGAACGCCGCCGACGCGGGTACACGCGGGCCAGCTCGGCCTGGTGCTCGTGCACCAATCTCTCGTTCAGCCATTCCTGTGTCATGGCTCCTCCTCTCAACGTGCTTCCAGCGTGCGGCTAAGGCCCCCTGCTGCGGATCGGGAAGATGCCTAGTCCTTGGGCAGAACCGCCTTAGACGCGCTGACCTGCGGAAACGCGCCCACTAAGGGGTCAGAAAGTGGCTGACAGGGGGTTGGTCTCAGACCAGGCCGTGCTGGTGGGCGAGGGCGGCCGCCTCGCCGCGCCCGGAGACCCCCAGCTTGCCCAGGATGTTCGAGACGTGGACGCTCGCCGTCTTGGGGCTGATGTAGAGGTCTTCGGCGATCTGCTTGTTGCTGCGGCCTGCCGCCACCCGCCGCAGCACCTCGACCTCGCGGTCGGTGAGCCCGAACGGCGCGGCTGCGGCCGACCCCACCGGATCGAGGTCGATTCCGACCCGGCGTGCTGCGGCGTCCGCGGCGCTCCTGAGCAGCCCCGGCCCCACCCGGCAGGCGAGGCCGTCGACGTCGCGGATGAGGTGCGCGGCCTCGGTGCGGTTGCCCTGCTGTGCCTCGCATTCGGCAGCCTGCAGTAGCGCGTAGCCCTGGGGAATCGGCTCCTCGATCTTCTCGTAGGCGGTGGCCACGGCTAGCCAGGCGTCTCGGCTCTGCTCTCCTCGCGCCGCGAGCAGCAACGCGTCGACATGGCTCTTCCACGCTTCGGCGCTTTCGCCGGCCATCGGCTGTGTCCGCGCAGCAGACTCGATGACCTCCAGCGCGTCATCGGGGATCGTCGACGTTGCACCGTTGGACGCCCTACTCAGGATGCGCGTCACAGCCTCGGCAGCGATGACGGTCAATGGCCAGTAGTAGCGCGGGTAACCGTTCGCCATCGGGTGACGCAACTCATTGAGCACCATCTCGAGCGCGGTCGCGGCGTCCCCTCGAGTCAACGCGATCGTGCTGCGCAGCTGCGCGTCCGGTAACGCGTCCTGAGGGAGCGGCAACGCATTGCCCTGGGCAGCGCGCGTTTCGTCCAGCAACCGCTCGGCTTCGTCGAGGTCGCCCCGGAACATCGCGATCGTGGCCGCCAGGATGCCGACACCAGCGACCCCGAGTCCGATGTCGTCGATCGTGGACGACAACGCCTCTTCTGCACCGTCGAGGTCGCCCAAGTGGATGCGCGCGTCGGCGATGTTCGCGAAGGCCATTGGCGAGTTCGTGCGCATGAGTCCGATCCGGGACGTGACGCCGATCGCCTCTTCGGCCATCTGGATCGCCTCGCGGTGCCGACCGAGCCCGCACAAGGCGTCCGACAGGTTCGTGAGCGCACGACTCTCGACGATGTGTTCGCCTTCGACTCTCGCCCGCGCGAGCGCAGAGCGCATCACGTCAAGTCCCTCGTCGACTCCGCCCCCGTCGATCAGGGCTGTTCCAAGGGTGATGAGGGCGGCAATCTCGGTGACCGAGTCCCCGACCTCACGGGCCATCTCGACCGTGTTCTTGGAGTGCTCGAGCGCCTCGGCCACCTCGCCCCTGAGCAAGAGCGACACCGCGAGTGCCTCCAGTGCCTGCGCCCGAGTCACCGACGGTCGGTCGGGCAGGATCTCGAGGGCTTCCTGGATGTCGACGACCGACTTGTCGAGATCACGGTGCAGAAGTCGGCGCCCACGAATCGCCAACGCCTCGGCGGTGCGCTCGACGTCTCCCTCGCGCCTGGCGTACATGACCGCACGGTCGGTCAGCGCGACGAAGCGCTCGTACTCGTCGGCCTTGGCGGCCGCGTCCGCCGCCAGCAGCAGGACGCCGTACTCATCGGTGCCGAGCGCGGTGCCAGCGTCTGGAACCACCGCCCAGAGCTCGAGGACGCGCTCGAACATGCGGAGCTGCTCGGCGTACGCGTGGATGCGTCCTGCCGCGAACGCCGCTTCGTAGGCCGCTGGCAGGGCGCGCGGCAGGTCGTGGGCGGCGCGCCAGTGGTGCGCGATCTCCAGCTCGTACTGCTGGGCGTCGGCCAGCTGCGGCTGATCAGTGAGAGCCTGCGCGATGGCCGAGTGGATGCGCGAGTGCTCACCGGGCATGAGGTCGGCATGCACGAACTCGCGCAGCAGCGAGTGTCTGAACTCGTAGGCGTCGTCTGACCGTGGGATGAGCATCGACGAGTCGACCAGCTCACGCAGTGCGGTGTCGACCTCGTCCTGGCTCAGCCCACCCTCGGCGGCGACGACGGCGAGCAGTCGGTGCGGGACGTTGTCACCGATGAGCGCGGCGATCCGAAGGACGGTTCGCGTCGTGGGGCTGAGGCGGTCGACGCGCATGAGCATGACGTCTCGCAACGACTGTGGCATCACTCGGTCGTCCGGGCATGAGGCGAGCTCTTGCAGCATGAACGGGTTGCCGGCGCTGCGTTCGTAGTACGTGGTGACTTCGGCGTCCGTTGGCTCCCGGCCGAGCAGGTTGGTGAGCAGCTCGAGCACAGCCCGTTCGCCGAGCGGCGGGATCTCGACGCGCGGCACGCTACGTGACAGCTCGGCGAGGAAGGGGCGCAGGGGATGCTGCCGGTGCAGCTCGTCGCTGCGATAAGTGCCGACGATCAGGACCGGCGCGGTGTGGAGCGCTCGCGCGAGGAAGGCGAGCAACTCGCGCGTCGAGCGATCGGCCCAGTGCAGGTCTTCGAGGACGAGCACGATCGGCTCGCGATCACTCTCACGTTCGAGCAGGTCCGCAACGGCCTCGTAGAGCCGGCGGCGGTCGTCGGACGCTCCACCGGCCAGCGCAACGAGGTCGTCGACGCCAGCGGCTCGCATCGGTTCGCGAAGTGCGACAGCGAAGGGGGCGAAGGGCAGGGCGTCATCGCCGAGGTCGACACATCCTCCGACAAGCGTCGTCGTGCCGTCCGCTCGGCTGATGAGCTCTTCGACCAGGCGGGTCTTGCCGATTCCCGCTTCACCGCCGACCAGCACCAGACGAGATCGCCCTTGACGCACCTCGTCCAGCGCCGACGTCAGCGTCTGAAGCTCGTCGGCGCGCCCCACCATGCGTCCGCCCAGGGCCACGATGCTGAGCATGCCACGGTCCCCGGCAGCAACCGACTCCGCGTCGTTGTCGCGGGTTCGGCCCTGCGCGGGGACCGTTGTGGTGGCGCTCACCCGAGAAAGTCGGGGAGGATGCGCATCCGCTTGGTTCGCCTGTTGTGGGGAAAGCTGCGCTCCTGTCGGTCCTGGTGCGCCTCGACCAGCATCGCGTAGACCAGAGCCTGTGATGCCTGTGCCATTTCCGTCTCCTCTCGTGTCCCCCGAACTCGTGTACTGACCACGCTGTCCGTAAGCACCCCACGAGCGGATCTGGCAGATGCCTAGTTGTTCTTGAAGCGCCCTAAGGTGCCTCTGACCTGCGATGATCCACCCCACCCGGGGACGCTGCGAGACGCTGAGGGCTCGGGGGTAGCGTCGCGCCGTGGCCGATGTCCCTTCCCCCTACGCGGGATTGAGCCTGTGGCACGACCAGGCGTTCGGCATGGGTGACGCGTTTGCGCCGCGTCCGTCGTTGCCGGGGTCACTGGACGCCGATGTCGCGATCGTCGGTGCCGGCTATACCGGCCTCTGGACGGCGTACGCGCTGTTGGAGCGCGACCCGTCCATGCGCGTCGTGGTTGTCGAACGCGAGATCGCCGGGTTCGGGGCGTCCGGACGCAACGGAGGTTGGGCGTCCGCCATCTTTCCGACTCCGTGGAAGCGCATCGCCCGCGACTCGTCGCGGGACGCCGCCCGACGCATGCAGCTGGCGCTCAACGAGTCGGTGGATGTCATTGGCGCGACTGCAGAGCGCGAGGGATTCGATTGCCACTTCAGCAAGGGCGGATACCTGTCCGTTGCGCGCAACCAAGCGCAGTGGGTGCGCGGTCAGTCCGAAGTCGCGCATGCGCGCGAGTGGGGTTTCGGCGAAGACTTCTTGCGGCTGCTCAATGCCGCCGAGGTTGCCGACCGCATAGGCATCTCCAATGCGCTGGGCGGGACGTACACGCCGCACTGCGCCGCGATCCAGCCGCAGCTGCTGAACCGCGGGCTTGCCGAGGCCGTCGAACGCAAGGGCGCGTCCATCTTCGAGCGCACACCAGCGACGGCAGTCGGCCCGCGTCTGGTGCGGACGCCGCACGGTGACGTGCGAGCCGAGGTCGTCGTGCGTGCAACCGAGGGTTACACCGCGGACCTGCAGGGCTCCGAACGCGACGTCGTCCCGATGTATTCGCTCATGGTCGCGACCGAGCCATTGCCGGACGACGTTCTGGCGTCGATCGGTCTCGAGGATCGCGCGACGTTCAGCGACAAGCGCCACCTACGCATCTACGGGCAACGCACCGCCGACGGACGGATAGCGTTCGGTGGACGCGGTGCGCCCTATCACTTCGGATCGCGCGTCGATCCATCGTTCGATCACGACCAACACGTCCACGACATGCTGCGCACCATCGTGCGCGAGCTGTTCCCGGTGCTCGCCGATGCGCGTTTCACGCATGCGTGGGGCGGAAACCTTGGGATACCGCGCGACTGGTTCCCATCGGTGGGCTTGGACCGCCGCAGCGGTTTCGCGTGGGCAGGCGGCTACGTCGGTGACGGCGTGACGACGGCCTGCCTCGCAGGCAGGACGCTCGCCGACCTGATCACGCGTACGCCGTCCGACCTGGTGACGCTGCCATGGGTGGGGCGACGTTCACGTCGATGGGAACCCGAACCCTTGAGGTGGATCGGCGTCAACGCCGTCACCAAGCTGATGGCACACGGCGACCGCAGCGAAGCCTCTACCGGAAAACCCTCCCAAGCCGTCCAAACCTTCTGGAAGACACTCGGCTTCTAACTCCAACAACGCGAACCCAACAACCCCCAGCAACACCGAGAACCCTCCACCCCGTTTGGGTGCAACGACGCGTTCCCTCCAAATGACGGAACTTTCACAGAGTCATGGACGCCGTTCGGCGGCCAGAAGCCGCCGTCAGCCCGCCATCGTGTCGAGGATCAGCGATACATCCGCCTCGGTAGTTCGCGGGTTCACGATCGCGAACCGGGTCACCGTCTCGCCGTAATGCGTGGTCGGCAGGACGAACGCGAAGTTGGCCGCGAACAACCGGTCCGACCACTCGTAGTAGTCCGCCCGCTCCCACCCGAGCCGCCGGAACACCACTACCGACAGGTTCGGTTCACGCACCAGCTCGAGATAGGGCCGCTTTCGGACGCTGTCCGCTGCGGCTCGTGCGACCTCGAGAGTGCGCTCGACAGCGGCCGAGTACGCCGACGTCCCATGCGTCGCCAGGCTGAACCACAGCGGCAATCCGCGCGCGCGACGTGACAGGTGGACGGCGTAGTCACTCGGGTTGAACTCGGTGTCTTCGTTGATCGCCTCGAGGTAACCAGCGGTCTGCGTGTGCGCTGCCTTGGCCACCGCCGGGTCGCGATACACCAAGGCGCACGCGTCGAACGGAGCAAACAGCCACTTGTGCGGATCGACGATGAACGAGTCGACGTCCTCGATCCCGTCGAAGATCGAACGCGTGCTTGGCGCACAGAGCGCCGCGAGCCCATACGCGCCGTCGACGTGCACCCACAGCTCGCGCTCACGCCCCACAGCGACCGCGCCACGAATGTCGTCGACGACGCCGTAGTTGGTCGTGCCTCCGGTGGCGACGATCGCGAACAGGTTGTCGACCCCGTGCTCGCCGAGCGTTTCGCGTAGCGCCTCTTCGGTCATGCGTCCGGCCTCATCGACCGGGACGGCCACGATGTCGACGTCCATCACTCGCGCTGCGTGCTGCATAGACGAGTGCGCCTCGACACTGCAGGCGAACGCCCACCGCTCCGGGCGTCCGCCGCGCCGCTCGGTTGCCGCATGCCGGGCCGCGACCAGCGCCGACAAGTTGCCGTTGGTGCCGCCTTGCACGAAGCAGCCGCCCGCGCCCTCGGGCATACCGGCGAGGTCAGCGATCCAGCGCAGCGCCTGGTTCTCGGCGTACACCGCGCCGGCACCCTCGAGCCACGAGCCGCCGTAGATCGAGGACGCCCCGACGACCAGGTCGAAGAGCGTGGACGCCTCCGTCGGTGCTGCCGGGATGAACGACAGGTAGCGCGGGTTGTCGACCGATACACACGCGGGGGCCAGGACGTCGGCGAAGATGCGGAGCGCCTCGTCACCGCCCAGGCCGTCGGGCGTGATGGTCTGCCCCGCCTGCTCGCGCAGGGTCGCCGGCGGCTTCGGCCCGTCGAGCGGGACCGGATCCATCCGCAGCCGCGTCCTCGCATAGTCGATGACCTGCTGCAACAGTCGTTCGGTGTCGGCGTCGAAGGTGTGCACCGTCGCACTGTAGGACCGCGCAGGTCGCAGGGGCGATGGCCGAACGCGACATCCGGCGTCCCTTGGGCTACGGTGGCTCTAACTTACGGAACCGTAGGTTAGGAGAGAGGCCACCGTGACTGAACCAGCCGACGACGCTCTGGCCCGGCAGCTGCTGATCGAACTCGAGCCCGTCGTGGCCGGCGAGATCAACCGGCACCTCACCCAGGCACGCGACTGGTACCCGCACGAGTACGTGCCGTGGAGCGAGGGGCGCAACTTCGCCGGCGTCCTGGACGGCGACCCATGGGAGCCCACGCAACAGCGCTTCAGTGACGCTGCCCGCGCCGCTTTGATCATCAACCTGCTCACCGAAGACAACCTGCCGAGCTATCACTTCGAGATCGCTAGCAAGTTTGGACGCGAGGGTGCCTGGGGCGACTGGGTGCAGCGATGGACGGCCGAGGAAGACCGGCACGCTCAGGTGATCCGCGACTACCTCACGGTGACGCGCGCTGTCGATCCCAACGAGCTCGAAGACTTGCGCATGCGGCACATGCAGAACGGCTTCAAAGCGTTGCATCCCGGCATGCTCGGTGGCTTGGCGTACGTCTCCTTCCAGGAACTCGCCACACGCGTCTCACACCGCAACACCGGCAAGTCGACCGGCGACCCCGTGGCCGAGCAAATGTTCGCGCGCATCGCGCTGGACGAGAACCTGCACATGGTCTTCTACCGCAACATGATGGCCGCCGCGTTCGAGGCTGCGCCCGACGACACCATGGCGGCGGTGCGCGACGTCGTGCTCGACTTCAAGATGCCTGGGCACGACATCCCTGGCTTCCAACGCAAGGCCGTGCAGATCGCAGTCGAAGGCATCTACGACTTGCGCCAACACAAGGACGACGTGTTGATGCCCGTGCTGCGCCACTGGAAGGTGTTCGAGCGCACCGACCTCGGGCCAGAAGGCGAAAAGGCGCGCGACCAGGTCGGCGAGTTCCTTGCCGACCTCGAGGCGCAGGCGTCCAGGTTCGAGGAGAAGCGGGACGCCCTCAAAGCCCGCATGAACCGCTAGACCGTCCACCCCACGACAATGAGTGAGCTGGACGGGCGTATAGACCCTCAGGGCTCACTCGTTGATGCCGTGCAGCGCGAGCCGCACGCCTTGAGCCGTCCCTCCCAGCCGTTGCGACGCAGCAGGTCGGCCACCTCGGACGCCACACCGCATGGGTCCTGCAAGTCAGCGTGGCCGTATCGCAGTGTCGCCTTACCCAACCGCATGTTGGCGTTGTCACGGCGCCGGTCCCGATGGCGGCCGGATCCCTCATGCCCGAGGCGTCCGTCCAACTCGACGGTCGTGGCGAACTCGTCGTAGTCCAGGTCTTTCCGAGTTGGGACGCCATTCGCCCAGCCCTTGACCTGGCGCGTGGCCACGGGCAGGCCGTGCGCGCGTTCCACCCGGACGAGGTACTTGTGCTCCAGGTTGCTCTCAACGCCGCCGACGACATCGGCCAGCACGTCCTTGATCAGCTGCCGGTGTCGCTGCCGTTTGCGACGATCCAGCGCGTCCAGGATTTGCGT
>DASUFV010000261.1:0-4830 GCA_036274415.1 Actinomycetes bacterium | reverse complement strand
CCAGGACTACCGACGCCACCACAAAGCGCCCAGCTGGATCACCGCCGACCTCACCTCCAACGAGGCCGTCCTTGCCGGAGTCCGCGAAGCGGTCTTCTACCGAGCCGGCACCCTAACCACCGACGAGCGTGCGACCGTCCTCGCCCGCTCGAGCCAGGACGCCGCCCCGACCGGAGCGCCTCTCCTTGCCTCGACGTCGTACGGACGCGGCCGCGTGGTCGTAGCTGCCGACTCTGACCTCTTCGGCGATGACTGCATCGATGCCTTCGATCACGCGCAGTTGTGGCTCAACATCGCCTACTGGGTCGCCCTCCCCACATTCGCGACTCAGGTCGACCACCCGACATCCGCAGCAGCATCCGACCCGCAGTGGTCCATCCTCAAGGCGGCTACCGAAGACCTCCGGATGCTGCAGGCTGCTGACGCGACCATCGATCTCGCCATCGCCCCGGTCGACGACGTGCGCGCGATCGCGTCCACCATCACCGGCGCGATGCAAGGCCTGGCGCACTACTTCCCGCACCAGTCCGACTACATCGCCCAGGCGAGCGTCGACCTCAACCGCTGGATCGACGGCGGCTGCGGCAAGCCGGACTTCGGCCCTTCGCTCGCTCTGTTCCGACCCGAGCTGAACCGGGTGGACGGCATCGAGCATTTGGTCTTCTTCCCCATGTACACACCGAACGGCTCGCTGGACGTCAGGTTCGAAGCGCTGATCGTGCGCGTTCCGTGGCCCGCCTGGATCGCCGAGCTGGAGAGCAGCACGTTCGGCAACGACAAGTTCGTCCCTGTTCATCTCGTTGACAACACGTCGGGCTACGACAGCGAGTGTGCGGTCCTCTTCCCCGAAACGGTCAGCGTCGTCGGAGACGCCGCCAACACGTTCGGTGGGATCTTCTGCGACCGCGAGGCCGAGCGGTACCAGCGCGTCGTCGGGCAGGCCGTCGAGATCACCAAGCTCGACCTGCCGCCTGCGGTCACCGCCCTGCTGGCGAGCGAGCCGATGACGCGCGACATGTTCGAGCTCTGGGACCTCATCCATGACCGTGCACACAGCCACGGAGAGCTGCCGTTCGACCCGTTCATGATTCGACAGCGGCTGCCCTACTGGATGTACTCGCTGGAAGAGCTGCGCTGCGACCTGACGGCCTTCCACCAGGCGGGCGAGTTGGCCGCCCAGCTGCCGTTCGCCGAGTACGTCCAGTACGGGGTCCTCTTCGACCGGCTCTTCCGCTTTCCCCTCACCGGTGGACGCGTCCGCAACTACGACGGACTCGCCGGCCAGATCCTCTTCGGCTACCTGCACGGCGACGGAGTGGTGACGTGGCGCGACAACACGCTGCGAATCGACTGGGAGCGGCTGCCGGACGCCGTCAACGCGCTGCGCCTCGAGATCGAAGACCTCTACCGCGAGGGCATCAGCAGCTCGAAGGTTCGCTACTGGATCGCCGCGCACGACCTGGTCAGCAAATACGTCCAGCCAAACCTCGCATCGCATTGGACGCCGGAAGCTCGCGCCGGTCGAGACGAGTCCGACCACAAGGCCTGGGTCAACCTGGTCAACCCCGACGAGTTCCCGCTGAGCATGTTCTACCAATCGCTGGGCGCCAAGCTCACGCCCGTGATCGAGGGCGTCCGTAGGCTTGCCGCGTGAACACCCTTGCCGGACGCCGCGTCCTCATCACGGGAGCGGCTGGTGGGCTCGGACCTGTCGCCGTTCCGGCTGCCCGCGATGCCGGAGCCAGCCTGGTGCTGGTCGGCCGATCGAAGGATCGGCTCGACGAGCTCGCCTCTGCACACGGCGACGCCGTTGAGTCGACGCACGAGGTCGACCTGCTCGATGCAGCCGCGGTCGACGAGTTCGCCGCCACCGTCACATCAGAGCGAGAGATCGACGTCATCTGGCATCTGGTCGGCGGATGGCGGGGCGGCACGCCCTTCGCCGAGCAACCACTCGAGGACTGGGAGCTGCTGCACGATCTGCTCGTGCGCACGACCGTCAACGTGGCCCGGTTCTTCGCCGCCACGCTGAAACGATCGTCCAACGGACGCTTCGCGATCATCTCCGCGAAGGAGGCTCAGGCACCGACCAGCAAGAACGCTGCGTACGCGTCGGCCAAGGCGGCGTCCGAGGCGCTGGTGCTGGCTTTGGCGAACGACTTCAAGGGCACGTCAGCCACGGCCAACGTCGTTGTCGTTCCCGCGATCCTCACACCGCAGATGCGCGCGAAAGATCCGGACAAGGACTGGGGCAACTTCGTCCCTGCCGAGCAGATCGCCGACACCCTCGTGTACGTGTCGTCGACCGCCGGGTCGAAGATGAACGGTCAGCGCGTCCGCCTCTACTCCGGAGCCCCCTCATGAGCAACCGTGGCTTTGCCAGCGACAACTACGCGGGTGTGCACCCCGATGTGCTCGCCAAGCTGGCAGAAGTCAACGTCGGGCATGTCGTCTCGTACGGGGACGACCCGGTCACGGCCGACGCTGTAGCCCGCTTCCGCGAGCTGCTGGGCGAGCACGTGGAGGTCTTCTTCGTCTTCAACGGCACGGGGGCAAACGTCACGGCGTTGTCGTCAGTGCTGCGCAGCTGGGAGAACGTCATCTGCACGCAGACTGCGCACATCAACTGGGACGAAGCGGGTGCACCCGAACGCATCCTGGGCAGCAAGCTCGTCGACGTACAGACCCCCGACGGCAAGCTGACTCCAGACCTCATTCGCCAGAACTTCATCGGACGCGGCGACGTGCACCACGTGCAGCCCATGGCAGTGTCGATCACACAGTCCACTGAGCTGGGCACGCTCTACTCGCTCGACGAGTTGCAGGCGATCTCCGACACCACCCATGAGCTGGGCATGTACCTGCACATGGACGGCGCCCGGATCTGCAACGCTGCGGCGTCCCTCGGCGTTGAGCTGCGCGAGACAACCGCCGACGTCGGCGTCGATGTGCTCTCGTTCGGTGGCACCAAGAACGGTCTGATGGGCGGCGAGACAGTTGTCGTCTTCCGGCCAGAAGCGGCCAAGTTCACGCCCAACATTCGCAAGCAGCAGATGCAACTGGCGAGCAAGATGCGCTTCATCTCTGCGCAGTTCCTGGCGCTGTTCGAAAACGACCTGTGGCGCCACAACGCCTCGCACGCGAACCAGATGGCCCGCCGCCTTCGCGACGCTGTCGAGGACGTCCCTGGTGTCACCATCACCCAGAAGGTCGAGGCGAACGGCGTGTTCGCGATCCTGCCGGAAGGGGCCATCCCCAAGTTGCAGGAGGCCTACCCGTTCTACGTCTGGGACGAGTCCACCCACGAGGTGCGGTGGATGTGTTCCTGGGATACGACAGAGGACGACATCGACGCGTTCGCCCAACTCGTCCGCGAGATCGTGCCCGCGTCGCGCTAACGGCACACCTATGGGGAGAATTGTCGGGCCTATGACACAGACGGATTCACCCAAAGAGCGAGTGTTGGCCGCCGCCGCGGCTCTGGGTGTCTCCGCGCACCTCATCGAGCACGAACCGGTGAGCAGCCTCGCCGAAGCAGCGGCTGCGCGAGGAGTCGACCCAGCGGACGTCGTCAAGACCATGGTCGTGCGTCGCGGCGAAGGCGACTACCTGCTCGTGCTCGTGCCAGGTGACCGCGTCATCAGCTGGCCGAAGGTGCGCAGCCTCCTCGGTGTCAACCGACTCTCGATGCCGGACGCCGGCGAGGCCAAGACGGTCACGGGGTTCGAACGCGGCACGATCACTCCGTTCGGCCTGACGACACCACTCCCCATCATCGCGGACGAGCGTTTGCGGGGTCGCCTAGTGACGCTCGGCGCCGGTCAGCACAACACAGCCATCGCCGTCGACGCGGACGCCGCGCTCGCCGCATTGGATGCCGAAGTCGCCGACGTCACCGACCCCGAATAACCGCCGAAAGCATGGGGGCGGAACCCGATGGCGTTGAGGATTGAAGGCAAGGTGTGCGTCTAGCGCATAGCGCCTACCTTGGGTCCATGGCGTTGCTCGTGGGCTACACAGAGATCGGTTCTGGGCTGGTGCATGCCTACGTCGAGGACGACTCAGATGAGACCTTGTGCGGCCAGACCATCCTCGATCCAACGCACCGCACATTCCCAGACGCTGACAGCGGTGAAAAGGTCTGTTCTGACTGCATGGAACGTGCGCCCGGGCTGCAGTGACCGCAGTGGGCCTCAGTGGTGGACGCGGATGACATCGTCCTCGCGCGCAGCCTTGCCGACTGCCTCAGCCACAGACGGGCTTACCCGCTTGTCGAAGACACTCGGGATGACGTGGTCGAACGCGAGGTCGTCGCCCACCACCTTGGCCAGCGCGTCCGCCGCCGCAAGCTTCATGCCCTTGGTGATCTCGGTGGCGCCAACCTCCAGTGCGCCCTTGAAGATGCCGGGGAACACCAAGACGTTGTTGATCTGGTTCGGGTAGTCACTACGCCCCGTGGCTACGACCTTGGCGTGCCGTGCAGCGACCTCCGGATCGACCTCCGGCACCGGGTTTGCGAGCGCGAACACCATGGCGTCGTCCGACATCGACGTAATGGCCTCTTCCCGCACGGTCCCCGCCGAAACGCCAACGAAGACGTCGGCGCCACGCAGCGCCTCCTCGATGGATCCGGAGAACGAGGACGAGTTGGTCGCGTCGGCGATGCCCTGCTTCATGTCGTTGAGGTCGTGGCGTCCGCTGTGAATGATGCCCTTGCTGTCACCGACGGCGATGTCGCCGATACCTGCCTCCAACAGGATCTTCGTGACCGCGACTCCGGCAGCACCCGCTCCGGAAACGACCACTCGCAGGTCGGTCAGCGGCCGGTCG
>DASUFV010000260.1:0-14654 GCA_036274415.1 Actinomycetes bacterium | reverse complement strand
TCTGGATGAGATCGGACGCGAGCCGGAGTCGCTCACTCGGTCGCTCTTGGCGCTGGACGAGGCGTTCGACGCGTGGAGCGACGATGGCGCGATCCCAGAACTGGTCGAGCGCTTTGCGCCGTTGGGCTTCACCGAGTTCATCTTCTACCCGCCAGAACCACGTGACTGGCGCAAGTTCCTCAAGATCGGTGTCGACGTGCTCGGCGCGTTGCGGACCTAACGCATGACCAGTCAGCGCACCTCGGTGGGCTGCCCACCCGTCACTTTGACCAGATCCTGGTAGGTGAGCCCGACGATGCTGTCCGGCGTGCCACCGGCCGCCCAGATCTCTGGATAGCGCTCGAGCTCTACATCGATCCACGTCGGTAACTCGGTCGCATGACCCACCGGAGCGACGCCCCCGATCGCGAATCCAGTAGCAGTTCGCACTTCGTCAGCCGTGGCTCGCCGGACCTGCGTAACACCGATCCGGGCAGCAAGCAGATCAGTGTCGACACGCGCCGCACCACTCGCCATCACCAAGATCGGTTGCTCATCGGCGATGAAGACGAGGCTGTTGGCGATCGCGCCAATGTCGCATCCCAGCAGTTGGGCGGCAGCAGCAGCGGTGTGGGTCGATTCCGGTAGCCGACGTACCTCGGCACTGATGCCGTTGTCGTCGAACACCTGCTGCACCCGGACGTTGCTCGGGTGACTGCGCTCCATGCGACCTCCCTGCGTCCCGCTCGATCGGCCAACAGCGTCAGCAGCGTCTGCACCATGGCCCAGAACTAGGCATGCTTGTCCGGTGCCGAGCCTGCCCACGTCGATCGTCACGGACCCGATCCGTCGAACGTTCCGGACCATCTTGTCGGGCGACCCCGCTGGCGAACCACCCTGGGTCAAAGCCATCGGACAGCCCGGCGACGCCGGCTGGTTCGGCCCTGGCAGCGCCGCTTGGCTGGTCAACGGGTCCCTGGCGACCCTGGTCGGGGGGCCTCGCGCCCTACTGATGCAGGCGTGCCACCCACTGGCGCTTGCCGGCGTCGAGCAACACTCCACCTACCGCGACGATCCGCTCGGGCGGCTGCAACGCACGAACCTCTACGTCACCACGTCGACGTTCGGCACCACTGAACTCGCGCAACAAGCCGCGGAGATGGTGGCTCGAGTCCATCGACGAGTCGCAGGAGTGGCGCCGGACGGCCGCGAATACTCCGCCCAGGATCCGCGGCTGCTCCTCTGGGTCCACCTCGGGCTGACCGACTCGATGCTGCGTGCGTACCAGCGGTACGGCGGCACGCCCGTCGACGCAGATGCCTACGTGCGCGACATGGCTCAGCTCGCACGTGCGCTCGGCGTCCCGACCCCGCCGGTGACCGAACGCGAGCTGACCGACTCGATCGCGTCCTTCAGCGCAGAGCTGGCCGGCGGAGCGGACGCGCAAGCCGTCGCGCAGTTTCTTCGCTTTCCGGGTCGTGCGCTTCCGGTCGGCGCGTGGGGACCGTACGAGGTGCTCATCCGGGCCGCAACGGATCTGCTGCCTTCATGGGCGCATGAGCACCTCGGCAGCAAACCACGTCCGCGCGCAGTTCGTGTCGCAGACGGCGTCGCGTGCAGCGCACTCCTTCGTTCGCTTCAGACCGTCCTTGGTCCCCGTTCGCGAGCAGTCGAACTCGCCCACGAGCGAGTTGCTGCTGCTGAGCGGTCAGCGAGCGGTGTCGATGACGACTAGCCGCGTCTCGGTCATCTCGCGGACTGAGTAGGCCGGCCCCTCACGAGTGTTGCCGGAGTCGCGGATACCGCCGTAGGGCATCTGGTCGGCCCGCCACGTCGGGACCTCGTTGACGAGGACGCCACCAAAGTCCAGCGTGCTCACTGCCTCGAACGCCGTCGAGAGGTCTTTCGTGAAGATCGCGGCCTGCAGCCCATAAGCGGTGTCGTTCGCCAGCTTGAGGCCCTCGTCGACCGAGTCGATGGTCTGGATGGCCACCACCGGGCCGAACACCTCGTTGACACAGACCTGCATGTCGGGCTTGGCGTCGGCGATCACTGTCGGCTCTAGTACGCCGTTCGCGTCGATCTCGCCCCCAGTGACGATCCGCCCACCTTGGGAGACCGCCTCGTCGACCCAGCTCTTGACGCGGTCTCGCTCGCCCGTGGAGATCAGAGCCGAAACGTCGGTGGACTCATCCATCGGGTCACCAACGGTCAGCGTGCTGACCAACGAGGCGAGGTACTCGGTGAACTCGTCGGCCACCTGGCGGTGAACCAGAATGCGCTGGGTCGAGATGCAGGACTGCCCGGCGTGCGAGAAGCCAGCGACCTTGATCTTGTCTGCAGCCTTGCGCCAGTCGCCGTCCTCTGCGATCACCACAGGTGCGTTGTTGCCGAGCTCGAGCCCGACGTGCTTGCGCGGGGCGCGTTGCTTGATGCCCCAGCCGACCGCCGGAGAACCGGTGAAAGTAATGAGAGCGACGTCGGGGTGATCGACCAGGGCGTTGCCAACGACCGATCCCGGACCGGTCACCACTGAGAGATAGCCGGCCGGGAGACCGCACTCCTCGACCAGCATCCAAGCGAGCGCAATGGCGCTGAACGGTGTCTGCCCCGCTGGCTTGAGAACGACCGGACAGCCGGCCGCGATCGCAGGGGCGAGCTTGTGGGCGACCAGGTTGAGCGGGAAGTTGAAGGGACTGATCGCACCGACGACACCGATCGGCACCCGCATCGTGTAAGCGATCTTGGTGTCTGCGCCTGGGGCTGCGGCGATCGGGATGACCTCACCGGCGAGCTTGCGGGCCTCCGCTGCCGCAAAGGTGAAGGTGCCAACTGCTCGGTCTGCCTCGACCATGGCAGTCTTGATCGGCTTGGCGGCCTCGTGCGCGATGATCTCGGCGAACTGCCGCTGACGCTCTCGCAGCAAGGTTGCGGCCTTGTCCAGGATCTCGGCGCGTTGCCAAGGATGCAGCGGCTGGTCGCGCAGCGCCGACTTCGCTGCTGCGACGGCGGTGTCGACTTCTGCCTCACCGAGCAGCGGAACGTCACCCAAGCTGGACCCGTCGAAAGGCGACGACACCCGGGTGGACTGGCTTCCTGTGGCGGCTGCTCCGGCCAACGGGACCGGTGTCACACCCTCAGATGGCAACGTGATGCGGTGGCTGTCGGACATGACCCCTCCGAAACGCGGTCTGTGGCAATACAGCTACGCGGTCCTCGGCGCGACCACGAGCCTCAACCCGGAGTCTGCCCTACTGTCGCCCCGTTCGCCGACCCGGTGCTTTCCTCCCGCGGAGCTCGCTGGCTCCTCGCCCGCAACTACGCCTTGTCGACTGCCTGGAGGATGAACGCGGCCACCTCTGCCTCGTACGCAAGGTGCGCGAAGCGCCCGGTCGGCCCGACGTGACCACCCTCCCCCAGCTCGGCGCGAAACAACGTTCTGGCATCACCCGGGCGGGCGGTGTCACGGATCTTGGCGACCCATTTGGCGGGCTCGTGGATCATCACCCGCGGGTCGTGGAGTGCTCCCGTCGCCAGGAGCTCGGGGCGGCCAGTTGCTGGCACGTTGTCGTATGGCGAATAGCCCAGCATGTACTCGAACTCGTCGGGGTTGCGGGGATCTCCCCACTCCTCGAACTCCCCGGTGGTCAGCGGCACGCTGTGGTCGAGCATCGTCGTGACGACGTCGACGAACGGCACCTCCGCAACTACCGCCCGCCACCGGTCGGGTCGAAGCGTGTAAACAGCCCCCTGCAGGAGCCCGCCTGCAGACAAGCCACGCGAGACGATGCGCGAACCGTCGATCACTCGCTCGTTCGCCAACCCATCCGCAACGTCGATGAAGTCAGTGAACGTCGTGCGCTTGGTGAACATGCGTCCGCCCAGATACCAGCGCCGACCCTTCTCGCCACCGCCACGGATCAGCGCATGCACGTACACGACTCCACGGTCGAGCAGGCTGATGAGCGACCCCTCAAAACCTGGCCAGAACGAGCTTTCGTACGCGCCGTAGCCGAACAGCAGCATCGGAGCCGAGCCGTCGAGGGGCGTATCGCCTCGTCGAGCGATCTTCACCGGGATCGACTCGCCGTCGCGTGCCGCGACGGAGCGAACTTCGGTGACGTAGCTGGATTCGAAGTAGTGGGGCAGCTCGCGCTTGCGAACCACCTGACGCTCACCAGTGTCGAGATTGACCGAAAGCCACTCACCTGGATTCGTGTACGACTCGACGTGAACGAGGATCGAGTCGACGTCTGGCTCCTCGTTTCGCCAGAGCTTGAGCAAACCGCCCGGGATGCCTGCTTCGACGACAAGGCCATCGTCGATCGAGACGCCCGTTGCCAGCTTCTCGAGCGGAAAGACGCGGAGCTGTTGCCGGGCCTCGGTGACACAACTGACAACAGCGTGTCTCGCGAAGACATCGATGTCATGAATCCGCAGGTTGTCTGACGTGGGGATCAGCTCACGCCACTCCGCCCGCGTCGACGTCCGCCGTGGGGCGACCATGACTCGTCGCTCGAGAGCGTCACCCTCATTCGTCACGACGAGCAGGTCTCCGCCCGACTCACCCGGGCGGTGTGCCACTCCGTACGAGATGCCGTGCTCGCGCGGCGTAACTACCCAGGCTGGCTGACCCGGGTCATGCGCGTCAGCCAGCCACACCTCCGTCGTGTTGGTGCTGAACGACAGAATGACGATCAGATCGCCAGCACGGTCTCCCCACGCTGTGACGTAGTAGCGGTCATCGAGATCCTCGAACACCTTCACGTCCGCACTGGGATCGGTACCAAGGCGGTGTCGCCACACCTGGTACGGCCGGTACTTGTCGTCGTGCACGACGTAGAAGAACGTTTGCCCGTCAGCAGACCAACCGCCGCCGTAGTACGTGTGCGGGATTCGATCTGGCAGTTCGTGGCCTGACTCGAGATCGCGAAAACGCAGCTCGTAGACCTCATCGCCCGCGGTGTCGACGGAGTACGCGAGTCGCTTGCCGTCTGGACTCACGAGCTCGACACCGACCTCGACATAGGTCGAGTTCCCTAGGAGCTCGTTCCGGTCGAGGACCACCGACTCTTGCCCGCTGCCATCGACCCGGACGAGCTCGGAGAACTCCTTGCCCTCCCGCATGCGTGTGTAGTACTCGAAGGCTCCCTCTCGCCAGCGCGCCGACGTCTCGCTCAGCGGGACCCGGCTCACCATTTCCTGAGTGAGCTCATCGACCAGCCCCTTGAGGGGTGCCATCTCCTCGTCGTAGTACTGCCGCTCCGCCCGCAGGTACGCGAGGGTTTCCTGACTGGTCTTGTCCTTCAGCCAGTGATAATCGTCCGGTCGTTCGACTCCGTGCTCACGATGGGCGAGGGGATACTTCGGCGCGACCGGCGGTTGGCTCATGCCTCGGGACGCTACCGAGCCGCCTTGCCCTGCGCGAGCAGTTTCTTCACAACCTCAGGGTCGAGGCCGTACAAGGTGTTACCGCGCCGACCCACCACGGTCGGTGATGTCAGCATCGAGTTGAGGACTGACTCCTCAGTGGCATCGATGACTGCCTCGAAGAACGCGTCGAGGTCACTTCCCACGATCGGCGCGACGGCAGGTGCTGACCCCCGTTGGTGTCGCAATCCGGTGGCGAACGCCATGAAGATCTCGCCGCTTCCGTGGTGAGCGGTCGAGCCGGTGCGGGCCAGACCCATGCCGGCGCGGCGCGCCAGTCGTTCACACCCTGCATGGTCGATCGGCGCGTCGGTTCCCACGACCACGATGCATGACCCCTTCGGGCCAGGGTCCGACGGCACTTCGGGTGCACGCTCGGCAGGGTCGGGGATCAGTCGCCCGACGGGGACGCCGTCGACAGTCAGCCGTCCGAACTCGCCGAAGTTGCTCATCAGGAGCACCGCAACGGTGTGACCGGTCGGCAACCGGCGCGACGACGTGCCGATACCTCCCTTGTGTCCAAGGCAGGCCATGCCCGTTCCGCTTCCCACCGCACCTTCCTCCGGAGGCACGCTGGAGCCGATCGACGCGCGCGAAGCGCCAAGCGCTGCGGCGACATCCGACTCTTCGACTTGCATGACGCGTGTTTCGTTGAGGAACGAGTCGTCGCACTCGGCAACCACCGGAATGATGACGTCGTCCTTGCCGATCTCGGCGTTCTCGGCCATGAGCAAACGGCACGCTGCGTCGTACACCCTGCCGAGCTGCATCGTCGACGTCAGAAAGATCGGTGACTCGAGCAAGCCCCACTCGCCGGCGGTGATGTAGCCCGTCATCTCACCTGCACCGTTGAGTGCAACAGCGCCGAACGGCACCGGTGAACTGAATGGATCGCCACCGACGTCGATGACCGTCACTCCGGTACGAGCGACCCCGCGTCCCTCCGGAGGCTCTGGCTCGTCACGCCACACGGTCGCGTGACCGACGCCGACACCGGGCACATCGAGCATCGAGTTGGTCGGTCCAGCAGGCAGGACACCGATGGCTGCGTCGAGATCTCGGAAGCGAGGCACCGTGACATCATGCCGAACATGACCTTGCGTACTCCCATGGTGTGGTCCGAGGCGTGTCTCCTGCATGAACCGAAGGGCGAGGTGTGGGTCGGCGTCACCATCGAGGGCACCGAGGTCCCTGAGCGGGCCAGAGTGATCCGGTCAGCCATGGAAGCCGCCGGAGCCCCGGTCGAGGAGTCACGGGAACACGGGGACGACGTCCTGGACGCGGTCCACGACCGCGGCTTGATCGACTGGCTGCGTGGGAGCGTCGAGGAGTGGGAGCGCGACGGCTTTCCAACCAATCCCGGACAAGACCGCGTCGTCCCGTATGTCTTTCCAACCGCTGGGATGTTGAGCGGGATGCCGTTGCGTCGTCCGGTTGCCGTCCATGGTCGAGCTGGGATGTTCGCCTACGACACCATGACGCTGATCGGACCCGGCACCTGGGAAGCCGCGCGCGGTGCAGTGGACGCGGCTCTCACCGCAGTCGACCTGGTCACCTCGGGCGGCCACGACGTGGTCTACGCGCTGTGCCGACCGCCCGGACACCACGTCACGGCCAGCGGGTACGGCGGATCCTGCTACCTCAACAACGCTGCGGTTGCCGCAGAGGCGCTGCGCCGGTCAGGCCACGAACGCGTCGCAGTCGTCGACGTCGATGCGCATCACGGCAACGGCACGCAGATGATCTTCTACGACCGGCCGGACGTCTTCTACGGATCGGTTCACGTCGATCCGGCCGCGGGATGGTTCCCGCACTATGTCGGCCACGCTGACGAAACCGGACGCGGTGACGGCGTCGGTGCGAATCGGAACGTCCCGATGGCAGAAGGCACGCCGGACGACGTCTGGCTCGACGGTGTCAGCTCACTCGTTGACGCAGTCCGGGCCCATGGCGCAACCGCGCTGGTGGTCTCACTCGGTGTCGACGCAGCCATCGACGACCCCGAGAGCCCCTTGCAGATCACCGAGATGGGGTATCGACAAGCAGCTGCCCAATTGGCAACGCTCGGACTTCCCACCGTCGCCGTCCAGGAGGGCGGCTATCACTTGCCCTCGTTGGGCAACCTCGTCGTGGCTACGGTCACCGGATTGGAGTCACGCGGGTGAGATTGTCATCAACCGTTGCCGCAGGGACGGCGACGGCAGTTGCCGCAACCTTCCTCCTGACGGCCGCAACCATGGGACCCAGAGCTGCGGCGTCCCCCACCGACAACGCGAAGACGTCACCGGACCCGGACCTACCGGTCCTGGACTTGGGCTTCGCGACACAGGAGCGCGCGGCGTCCACGTCGGGTCGGCTGCTGGTGAAGCTCTCGCCACGGGTGGGGACGAGTCGGTCTGCCGTGCGCGAGGTCATCGGGGCTCGCGGCCACACGACAGCCGCGCTCGGGGGCCGCTGGTACTCCGTGGATGACGTCGAACCCTCGACGGGAGTTCGGCGCCGACTCGTGAACGAGCCAGGAGTTGTCGCTGTCGAACGCGAGCGTGTACGGCAAGCCTTTGGCGACCAGTTCTACCGCCGCTACCAGCCGTACCTGCGTGCCTCGATGGACGTCAACCAGGCCTGGCGCCGCAGCACAGGGCGGGGAGTAAAGGTGGCGGTGCTCGACACCGGCGTCGACGCTCACCACGAGGACCTCCCTCGGGTGTTGCGTGGTCGCGACTTCGTCTCAGGTGACCGGACGCCGCAAGATCCGGTCGGGCACGGAACCTTCGTCGCGGGCGTGATCGCCGCCGAACGCGACAACCACAAAGGAATCGCGGGGGTCAGCCGGGCCTCGATCCTGCCGGGTCGCGTGCTCAATGCTCGTGGACGGGGACGGGACGGCGACATCGCTCGCGCCATCCGATGGGCGGTACGCGAACGGGCCGATCTCATCAACCTGTCGTTGGGTGGTCGGGGCAGAGCCGGAATCCTGCGCGACGCCATCCGGTTCGCGACGAAGCGTGGGGTGCTCGTCGTCGCTTCGGCCGGCAACAGTGGCGGCACGCGCCCCATGTACCCCGCTGCGTACACCGATGCGCTTGCGGTCGGCGCCACTGACCTCGACGACCGGATGGTGTTCTGGAGCCAGCACGGTTCGTGGGTCGACGTCGTCGCGCCAGGCGAGTTGATCGCCTCCACATTCCCCGGCGACGCCTACCGCCTCGGGAGTGGCACGTCGTTCTCAGCCCCGTTGGTCTCCGGCGCCGCCGCGCTGGTGGCCGACCAACACCCGCGATGGGGAGCGGACAAACTGCGTCAACGACTGCTGGCCGGAGCCGCCGATGCCGGCCCGGTCGGCCCTGACGACTTCACCGGGCTCGGCGTCCCGGACGTCGACGGCATGCTGGGCGGCGACGCGAAGAACGCAGTGCCGCTCACCGGCCCTTTGTCTGGCACATCGCCAGCCAACGCACGTCCGCTGCAGAAGGACTCGACGGTCCCTGCGTCGAGTCCTGAGGGAACTGACCGCTGGTTCGAGCTCGAGGTCAGCACACCGACCAAGGTGCGGATCACCGCGACGTTGCGGTCGAGCAGCACGAGGAGCATGCGGGGTGACGTCGAGCTGACGCTCTACGACAGCGCCTTCGGGCGACTCGACGTCGCTAATGAGCGCCGCGGAGCTGGCACGGAACGGGTCACTGCCGTCGTGGACGACAACGTCTTCGTCCGAGTCCACAACCGTGCGGACACCCGATGGCCTCGGCCGGTAGCGCTCGGCTTCACCCGCGAGGCGGCTAATCCCGGAGCCGTCGAGACGGGTGGCTCTCGGCGTCCAGTGCTCGTGTCCTCCGATCCGCTGCCTGAGTCCTACAAGGCAAGCCGGACGGATCCGATCGAGCTGATCACCGGGGTCGACATTCAGCCGGCCAGCATTGACGCGCGCTCCGTACGCCTGGTCGACGGTCAGACCGGGGGCGTCGTGGCGTCCACCGTTAGTCCGATCGTGGGCGGCTGGCTCGTCACGCCGGACGCCTCGTTGGCGAGTGAGCGTACCTACGCGCTGGTGCTCGAGGGGCTGCGCACGACGACCGGTCTCAACGTTCCCTCGACGCGGGTGGGGTTCAAAACCCAGTCCTGACCGAGCGGTCCAACGTCCTGGAAGCCTCTTTCTCACCGGGACGCCGGACGGTGCCGACGGCCGATCGGGGCTACGCTGGCAGAGCGAGGCGAACGACCAGAAGCCAGCGAGGGACACCGCGCAAGGATGACCACCCAGCAGCAGCACTCCGGCACCAGTCAGTTCGGCCCCAACCAATGGCTCGTCGACGAGCTCTACCAGCAGTACCTCAACGACCCGGATTCGGTTGACCCCGCCTGGCATGGGTTCTTCGAGGATTACCGGCCCGGTGAGGGCACCGGCGGCCCCTCTGGGGTGCCCGTCCGACCGGCGGACGCCGGCTCGGTCCACCTCGAACCCGCGCCCTCCTATGAACAGGTCGTGACGTCCGCGCCTGCTCAGCAGGCACCAGAGACTCCCCCGGCCGACGCCGCTCCTGCTGCTCCGACTGCTGCTCCGGCTCCCTCCGCGCCGCCGCAGACCACGCCAACGGCACCAACGAGCGTGCCCGAGGACGTCGACACCACGGTGTTGCGCGGTCCTGCCGCACGCGTCGTCACCAACATGGAGGCGTCGCTGGCGGTTCCGACGGCCACCAGCGTGAGAGCCATCCCAGCCAAGCTGCTCATCGACAACCGAGTGGTGATCAACAACCACTTGCGTCGCTCGCGGGGCGGCAAGGTGTCGTACACACACCTGATCGCGTGGGCGGTCGTGCACGCCCTCAAAGCAATGCCGGAGATGAATGCCAGCTACGCCGAGTTGGACGGCAAGCCGGTCGTGGCGCGTCCTGAGCACATCAACCTCGGGCTAGCCATCGACGTCGCCAAGCCAGACGGGTCGCGCCAGTTGCTGGTGCCGGCAGTAATGGCCGCGGAGACGATGGACTTCACAGGCTTCTGGTCTGCCTACGAAGACCTGGTCCGGCGCGCACGGGCCGGCAAGCTCGGAGTCGACGACTTCACGGGCACGACGATCAGCCTGACGAACCCCGGGACCATCGGCACCGTCCACTCGGTGCCGCGCCTGATGCAGGGGCAAGGCGCGATCATCGGCGTGGGGTCGCTGGAGTACCCGGCCGAGTATCAGGGTGCGTCGCCTGAGACGCTCGCGCGCCTGGCGGTCAGCAAGACGCTCACCTTGACGTCCACCTACGACCACCGCGTCATCCAAGGCGCCCAGTCCGGCGAGTTCCTGCGGCGCATTCATCAGCTGCTGCTCGGCGACGACGACTTCTACGACGAGGTGTTCGCGGCACTCCGGATCCCTTATGAGCCGATCCGCTGGGTGTCCGACATCTCCGCGTCGCACGAGGACGACATCAACAAGACGGCGCGCGTCCAGGAGTTGATCCACGCCTACCGGGTGCGTGGGCACCTGATGGCCGACACCGACCCGCTCGAGTACGAACAGCGCCGTCACCCTGATCTCGACCTGGTGAACCACGGGCTCACCTTGTGGGATCTCGATCGCGAGTTCGCGACAGGCGGCTTCGGCGGTCAGCCGCTCATGACGCTGCGCGACATCCTCGGGGTGCTCCGCGACTCGTACGCCAGGACCATCGGCATCGAGTACATGCACATCCAGGATCCGGAGCAGCGCGAATGGATCCAGGCCCGATTCGAGCGAGCACACGAACGGCCGAAGCCTGACGAGCAGCTTCACATCTTGCGGCGACTCAACGCGGCCGAGGCGTTCGAGGCGTTCCTGCAAACCAAGTACGTGGGCCAGAAGCGCTTCTCGCTCGAGGGCAGCGAGTCGGTGATCCCCCTGCTGGACGAGCTGCTGACGTCCGCAGCGGAAGCTGGTCTGCACGAGGTCGCCATCGGCATGCCACACCGAGGACGCCTCAACGTGCTCGCCAACATCGTGGGCAAGTCGTACGGCCAGATCTTCCGCGAGTTCGAGGGCAACCTCGACCTCGAGGCGGTTCAGGGATCCGGCGACGTGAAGTATCACCTCGGCGCCGAGGGCACGTTCAAGGCGCCGGACGGTTCCAGCATCAAGGTCTCGCTTGTGTCGAATCCGAGTCACCTCGAGGCAGTCAGCCCGGTGCTCGAAGGGTTCGCGCGGGCCAAGCAAGACCTGCTCGGCCTGGGAGAGTCCGGGTTCACGGTCCTGCCCCTGCTGCTGCATGGTGACGCTGCGTTCGCTGGCCAGGGTGTCGTGGCTGAAACGCTCGAGCTGGCTCAGCTCCGTGGATACCGCACGGGCGGGACGGTTCACGTCGTCGTCAACAACCAGGTCGGGTTCACGACCGCACCGGCCGCTGCGCGCTCGAGCGTCTACGCCACAGACGTCGCTCGCACCACGCAGGCCCCGATCTTCCACGTCAACGGCGACGACCCAGAGGCCGTGGTCCGGGTAGCCCGCGAGGCGTTCGAGTTCCGCAAGGAATTCAAGAAGGACGTCGTGATCGACCTGGTCTGCTACCGGCGGCGCGGGCACAACGAGGCCGACGACCCGTCGCTCACGCAGCCGCTCATGTACAACCTGATCGACGCGAAGCGTTCGACGCGCAAGCTGTACACCGAGGCATTGATCGGACGCGGCGACATCTCGGTCGAGGAAGCCGAAGCCGCACTGCGCGACTACCAGGAACAGCTCGAGAAGGTGTTCCGTGAGGTTCGCGAAGCCGCGGAGGCTCAAGACGCGACGCTCGAGCCACCAACCGAGGTCGAGCAGCGCGGCGAGGTGACGCTCGCCCCGCAAACACCCGAACGCGACGTGGTCACGGCCGTGACGCCCGAAGTGCTCGACCGGGTGGTGCAGTCACAGTTGCAGCTGCCGGATGGCTTCACGGTGCACCCTCGCTTGGCGCCGCAGTTGCAACGCCGTGCGCAGATGGTGCAGGAAGGAACCATCGACTGGGCACTGGGCGAGACACTCGCGATCGGCTCACTTTTGACGGACGGCGTCTCCGTGCGACTAGCCGGTCAGGACTCACGCCGTGGCACGTTCGGTCAACGCCACATGGTGATCATCGACCGGCGTACAGGCTGGGCGTACAAGCCACTCAAGCGCTGCTACGAGCGCGGGGCCAAGTTGTACGTCTACGACTCCCCGCTGTCGGAGTTCGCAGCCATGGGCTTCGAGTACGGCTACAGCGTGGCGCGGCCGGAGGCCTTGGTGATCTGGGAGGCGCAGTTCGGCGACTTCGCCAACGGCGCGCAGACGATCATCGACGAGTTCATCGCGCCAGGAGAGCAGAAGTGGGGCCAGCAGTCCGGGCTCGTCCTGCTGCTGCCACACGGTCACGAGGGCCAGGGGCCAGACCACTCGTCCGCACGGATCGAACGCTTCCTGCAGCTGTGCGCTCAGGACAACATGACGATCGCCAACCTCACAAACCCGGCGAACTACTTCCACTTGCTGCGTTGGCAGGCACTGTCACCGACCCGACGACCCCTTGTGGTGTTCACGCCGAAGTCGATGCTGCGGCTGAAGGCGGCCGTGTCCAGGACCGAGCAGTTCACGTCGGGCCACTTCAACCCGGTGTTCCCCGACACTCTCGACGATGATGGCGTCCGGCGCGTGCTTCTGTGCAGCGGAAAGATCTACTACGACCTGCTCAAGTACCGCGAAGAGACCGGTCGCACTGACACTGCGATCGTGCGACTCGAGCGGCTCTATCCGCTGCCGATGAACGAGACGTTCCACGCGATCGCGCGCTACGGGCACGCCGAGCTGCGCTGGGTGCAGGAGGAGCCGGCCAACCAAGGCGCCTGGCCGTACATGGGTCTTGCCCTCACGCAGGCGTTGGGGCAGCCGCTCACGCCGATCACGCGTCCGGCCAGCTCGGCTCCAGCGACCGGGTCGGCGCACTCACACGAACTCGAGCAGCGCAGACTCGTCGAAGCCGCATTCGAGTAACCGAACGAGTAGCCGAGCGACGAGCCATGTACTTCACCGACCGAGGCCTCGAAGAGCTGACCGCCCGCCGCGGCGACGAACAAGTGACGCTCGCCTGGCTCGCCGAACAGCTCCAGGTCTTCGTCGACCTCAACCCCGAGTTCGAAACCCCGATCGAACGCCTGGCCACCTGGCTAGCCCGCCTCGACGACGACGAGGACGCCTAACCCCCTTTTGGGTGCAACGACGCGTTCCCTCCGAATGACGGAACTTTTGCAGAGTCATCCCGCTCCTCGGGGGACGGCCCGATTCTCGGATCCGGGACGATCTTCGGTAAGGTGAGTCTCTCACCACAAGATTTCCCTCTGAGTCCCGATATTCGGAGATTCCTACGTGAATCGTCGAGAGGAGCCGACATGTCCGGACGACCCGCGACCGTGCGCATTCTGGTCGACGAGGCACACCAGCAGGCCTGGACGACGCGACCCGACGTCGCTGCCCGCATGCAGCCAGCCCACCCTGGCGACAGCTCCTACGCCAAAGCAGCAGACCTGGTCCGCAGCCGGGACTTCCTGGTCGACCCGCTGACCGAGGGACGCCTGACCGCCGAAGTCCTCGCCGGCGTCTCAGTGCTGGTTCTCCCCCACGCCAGCTCCCCGAAGTACGAGGCCACCACCGGCGTCGGCTCCGCTCACTACGAGCCGGACGAGATCGAAGCCATCCGAGCCTTTGTCGAGGCGGGCGGCGGCCTCGTCGTGCTGGCCGAATCCGAGCAGGACAAGTACGAGTCGAACTTCGGCGCCATCACCGAGCTGTTCGGCATCACGATCGATCACGCCAACGTCCAGGACTACCGACGCCACCACAAAGCGCCCAGCTGGATCACCGCCGACCTCACCTCCAACGAGGCCGTCCTTGCCGGGGTCCGCGAAGCGGTCTTCTACCGAGCCGGCACCCTGACCACCGACGAGCGTGCGACCGTCCTCGCCCGCTCGAGCCAGGACGCCGCACCGCCCGGAGCCACTCTCCTTGCCTCGACGTCGTACGGACGCGGCCGCGTCGTTGTAGCCGCCGACTCCGACCTGTTCGGCGACGACTGCATCGACGCCTTCGACCACGCGCAGCTGTGGCTCAACATCGCGTATTGGGCCGCCCTGCCGACGTTCGCGACGCAGGTCGACCGCCCGACCTCGGCGGCCGCATCCGACCCGCACTGGTCGATCCTCAAGGCCGCTACCGAGGAGCTCAGGACGCTGCAGGCCTCGGACGCGACCATCGATCTCGCCATCAC
>DASUFV010000259.1:0-2381 GCA_036274415.1 Actinomycetes bacterium | reverse complement strand
GCGTCGATCACACGCGATCCAGCAGCCAGCTCGACGACTCCCGGACGTTTGACGCGTCCATCGACATCGACCACGACGACACCCGCAGCTGGGGACGCCGACGGTTTCGCATCGAGCAGCACGTTCTCGCGCTGGTCCGGTGGTGGCGCTGTGACCTCGGTGCCACGCGGCCAGCCGACGATCACCATGACGAGTGCACCTGCCGCCGCCGCCAGGGCGAGTGACAACAGCCCGCGAACGGCGGCTGCGTCGACTCGCCAGACCGGGCGAGGAGGATCCGGCAGCGCATGGCGTCCGGCCGACAGTTCGTCAAGCTCGGAGCGCGGGGCCTGCGCCTGCTGTTGTTGCGCCGGGGCGGGTCGCTCAACACGCTCGGATGCCTGAATGTCGGCCTCCGTCGGGACCCACATCGGAGTCAGCGACTGCAGTCGTGCCCGTGCCGTCGAGCCGTCGGGGCGTCCAAACATGCGGCGAGGCTAGGAAGTCCACGACCGCCTGTCGCTCGACTGGCGCTCCCCTGGGGACAACCGCGGCAGCCGCTGGGGAGAATCGCCGTCTCCAGCCTCCGGCCGGATCCGCCGATTCCTTTGGTATGCGTCCCTGGATCGTCCTTGCTCTGCTGGCCGCATCGATGGCGGCAGCTGTTCGCCATGCGATGGGTCACAAGCACACAGTGCTGATCCCCGTACTGGTGCTGCCAGCGCTGTTCCTCGGCTGGCAGGAATGGAACTTCCGCCAGGACCAGGCGGAGTTCTCGAAGGTGGCGACGCATATTGCCGGACGCGACGTGCGCATCGAGTGTCAACGGTTCACCGGTGCGTTGTTGGATGCGACCGGAGAGGCGGGTTACGTCCAGTTCGACGCGAGCGGTCGGCCTGCTGACACCGGACGCCTCGAGCGCGACAGCTGCAACGACTTGCGCGATTGGTTGCACAGCGACAAGACGAACCCCACCCTTGAGCAAGTCATGGCCGTTCACGTGCTCGGCCACGAGTCGTACCACCTCGCCGGCATCGCGAACGAGGCTGAGACCGAGTGCGCCGCGATGCAGCAACTCGAGGAGATCGCGCAGTCGCTCGGCGCCCGCGCCGACGTGGCCCGCTCGATGGCCGAGCGCTACGCAGCCGAGGTGTACACGCACATGCCGGCCGAGTACCGCAGCAACGAATGCTCGGCGGGCGGGGAAATGGACCAGAGTCCGGACGACCAAGTCTGGCCGTGACGTACTCCTAGCGTGGGCAGACCGCCACCGCGATCATGCCCGGGCCTACGTGCGCGCCCACGACCGCACCCACCTCGCCAACGGTCACGGCCACCGCGCCACCTGCCGCCTCCTGGATGCGGGCGGCGAGCGCGTAGGCGCGTTCGGCGTTCGCCAGGTGTTGCACGGCGATGTCTGCCGCGCCTTCACCGACCCGCTCGAGCGCGAGCTCTTCGAGTCGAACGAGGGCTTTGGACGTCGTCCGCACCTTCTCGAGCGGGGTCACGCGGCCGTCGACGAGGTGCAGCAGCGGCTTGACCGACAGCGCAGAGCCCACCAACGCAGCCGCCTTGCCGATCCGGCCACCACGGCGGAGGTACTCGAGGGTGTCGACGTAGAAGAGCACCGAAGACATTGCAACTCGACGTCGTGCGATCTCTTCGACGCGAGCGGCGTCCGCGCCGTCCGCGGCCGCTTGTGCTGCCGCCAGCACGGGAAAGCCAAGACCCATGCCAACCGTCCTGCTGTCGACGACGTGGACGGGTATGGACACCTCCTTTGCAGCCAGCTCTGCGGACTCGACGGTGGCCGACATAGCGCCGGAGAGGTGGATGGACACGATCTCGTTGGCGCCATCGAGAGCGAGCTGTTGGTACGCCTCCACGAAGGCTGACGGTGATGGGCGAGACGTCGAGATCGGTCGCCATTCACGAAGGGCGTCGGCAATGTCGTCAGGAGACACCGACGTCTCGTCCATCGTCTGGCCGCCGACGATCACCTGGACCGGCACGACCACGACCTGGGCTGCGCTCGCCTGCGCAGCCGGAAGGTAGGCGGTCGAGTCGGTGACGACTGCGACGCGGTTCATGCCGGTACGACATTCACCAGCTTGGGGGCCCGCACGATGACGGTGCGGATGTCGCGTCCGGCCAGGCTGCGTTGCACCGCCTCATCGGCCACTGCCAGCTCGCGCAGGGCGTCTTCGCCGATCTCGGGAGATACCTCTAGGCGGGCGCGCACCTTGCCGGCGACCTGGACGACGCAGGTGACGGTCTCTTGCACGAGCAGCAACTCATCGACCTCCGGCCACCCGGCTAGTGCCACGGACGGGGCGTGGCCGAGGCGCTCCCACATCTCTTCGGCGGTGTAGGGGGCCACCACCGAGAGCATGATCGCCACA
>DASUFV010000258.1:0-8033 GCA_036274415.1 Actinomycetes bacterium | reverse complement strand
GTCGGTGAGGATGATCTCTCCGGACTTGAACAGGTTGATCGTGTCTGAGTCAGAGTCGGCGAACGTCCGGAACTGGTCGCGGTGCTCGATCATGTAGTCGCGTACTTCGGCGATCTGGTCGGGATCCATGTTCATCGGATCCTCGATGCCCATTGCCAACGCCGTGACAGCCAAAGGTGTGAGGCCGCCGCCGCCGTCCAACGCGACCTGTCCCTGGATCTCTGAGTCGTAGAGGTCGGCCCAGCTGGTCGGCGGCTCGTCGAACGCATTGACGTCGTAGATGAGTCCGTGGGGTCCGGCAGACAGCGGAACGAGCCAGGTGTTGCCGTCCTCAGTGACGCCATCGGCTTCCTGCATCGAAGGCAGCATGTCGTTCCACCCGTCGATCTGACTGGTGTCGATCGGAGCCAAGAGATCGTTGTCGACCAATGGGCTTGACTCGTCGAGACACACCTCGATCACGTCGGTGCCAAACCCGCCGCGGATCTTCGCGGCCGCCTGCGCGTTGCTGTTGAACGTGGCGGTCTCAACCTGGACACCCGGGTACTCCTCCTCGAACGGGTCCAGGATCGTCGGGTCGATCGAGTCGTCGTAGGTGAAGGTGCGAACGGTGCCCTCGACGGGGTCGTCCGGCGAGCCACCGGCCGAGGGGTTGTCGTCGTCACCCCCGCAGGCGGCCAGAGCCGCGAGGAGCACGACCGACCCCAGACCGGCGAGGACCCTGACATGACGTGAAGTGTTCACTCGAGACTCCCTAGTGGCTCGGGTTGATAGAGACGGTCACAGCTCACGACGGCGCTCCGATGACGTGGGCGCCTTCGGGAGCCCAGGTGACGACGACGGAGGCGCCAGGAGAGATGTTGGGCAGTGCAGGTGAGTCGCTCAACGCATGAACGACGAGCGTCGGGCCGATGTCGAGGTCGACGGCGACCTGCGTCATCGACCCGAGGTACACGAGCTCTGTGACCGTTCCTCGCAGAAGGCTGTCGGCGTCGGAGAGCCCAGTGGGTGCAGCGGTGTGCAGTGAGATGCGTTCGGGGCGCACTGTGATCTGCACCGCAGCGGGCACGGCGTCGGACGCGTCCGGCAGCCGCGCGGTGATCCGTTGGCCTTCTTGCAGAGCGTTGGTCACCAACGTTCCGGTATGCACGGGGGCATCCATGACCAGCAGGTTCGACGTTCCGATGAAGTCGGCGACGAAGGGTGAGATCGGACGCTCGTAGAGCTCGCGAGGGTCGGCCAGTTGTTCCACGTGTCCGTCATTCATCACTGCGATGCGGTCGGACATGGTGAGCGCTTCCTCTTGGTCATGGGTGACGTAGAGAAAGGTCGTTCCGGTCTGTCGGTGGATCCTCCGCAGCTCGGCCTGCATCTGCTTGCGGAGCTTGAGGTCGAGTGCACCCAGTGGCTCGTCGAGCAACAAGGCCCTCGGCCGGTTCACGAGTGCTCTCGCGAGGGCGACCCGCTGCCGCTGACCACCGGACAGTTGCGCAGGACGACGTTCGGCCATGCCGTCCAACCGCATCGTGCGCAATGCCTCAGCGATGCGTTCGGTTTGCTCAGCCTTCCCGAGTCGTTTGATCCGGAGCCCGAAGGCGATGTTCTCTGCCACCGTCAGGTGCGGGAACAGCGCGTAATCCTGGAAGACCATGTTCAGTGGTCGTTTGGCTGGACGCCGCGGCGTGAGGTCGTCGTCGCCGACCATGATCCGACCCTTGGTCGGCTGCTCGAAGCCGGCAACCAGCCGCAGTGTCGTGGTCTTGCCGCATCCACTGGGACCGAGCAGGGAGAAGAACTCACCGGCCCCGATGGTGATGTCGACGTTGTCGACCGCGACCACATCTCCGAACTCTTTGGTCACACGTTCGATGCGCAGATCGTTGGTCGTCACCTGGTTCTGCGTAGCAGCGTTCATGGTCATCGAGTTCACGTCACCACCTCTGGCACCGCAAGTAGCACGAACAGGTCGTTGACATTCGTTCCCGTGTGACCGGTCTGCACCGCTACCCCGAGTTGCTCGCAGGCGGCTGTTGATCGCTGTGCTTGTCGTGAACGCGCCAGGTCGACGCCTTGCTGCTTGGCGCGATCAGCGGTCTCACCATCCACCAGTGCACCCGCATACGGCGTTCCACCGTCGGACCCGTCGGTGTCCACGAAGACACCGGCGGAGGCGTGCCCTGCGAGCACTTCAGCAGCCTTCAAGGCTGCCTGTTGGTTCGGCCCACCCTGACCGAACCCCGACTCAGCGGTCACGGTGACCACGGCCTCACCACCGCAGCCGAGCACCATCACCGGTCCACGTTGCGCCTCCGCCTCATCAAGCACGCGCTGTGCCAGATAAGCGCCAACGTCGTCCGCGAATCCTTCGACCTCGCGTTCGAGGACCACTGGGTGGTACCCGTGGCCGCGCGCGGCAGCTGCCATTGCTTCAACCGTGTGCGCTCCATCGGCCAGCATCACGGTCTGTGGCTCAGGCACGAGAGAAGGAGTCGGCAAGTTCTGCTCGAGGTGCTGCCGAACGCTCAACGGAACGAGGTTCCAAAGCTCTGCTTGCTGGAGCACGGCTCGTGCCTTAGCCGCGCTCGAGGTGTCTTGCACCGTCGGATCGGTGACGACGTCCAGTGCACTGCCCGCCACGTCTGACACGGTCAAGTTGATGACGCGGGCGGGCCGCGCGGCCAGCGCAACTCGTCCACCCTTCACCGCTGATACCTGCTTGCGCACGGCATTGATCTCATTGATCGCCAGGCCGCTCGACAGGAGCTGCTGATGCAGCCGTCGCTTATCTGCAGGTGACACGTTGTCGGGAGGCAAGCTGGACAGCGCAGAGCTCCCGCCCGTGAAGCAGGTGATGACGACATCGCTCTCGGTCGCGTCCGCCACGCACGCGAGGATCTGTTGAGCGGCATGGACGCTTCGCTCAGTGGGCAGGGGATGGTCGGCGCACAGAACGCGCACATTAGGAAGGTCAGGAGCGTCCGGATCGCGCACCGCGACGACGCCGCCCGCCAGTCGTGACCCGAGCACGTCGTGCAGGGCCGCGGCGATCGGATAACTGGCCTTGCCGGCACCGACGACGAGCACTCGACCGCGCCCATGCATTGGGTAGTCCTCACCAGCGACTGTGATGACGTCGTTCACCTCGTCGAACGACACGACTCGCTTGGTGGCCTCGCCCGGGTCTGCCGCGGCAAGTCCTTGTACGGCCACATCGAGGACCGCCCGCCGCAGATCGGCACCGCGGCCTTCCAGGAGCGCGGGGGAGTTACGCAGCACCCGTCGCATCAGGTCCGCGGCCAGCTCTTGCGGCACCGTCGCCGCTCCGGGGCGCTGCGCGGCTGCCTGGCTCAGGTGAGGGGTTGTCACGGCGAGCCGGACCCCGCGGAGCCGAAGACTCGTCCGGCGTAGCGCGCCGACCGTCCGAGCTCCTCTTCGATCTGAATCAGGCGGTTGTACTTGGCGGTGCGTTCGCCGCGAACAGGCGCGCCGGTCTTGATCTGACCGGCATCGAGCGCGACGACCAGATCGGAGATGATCGCGTCCTCGGTCTCGCCAGAACGCTCGGACACAACCACCGTGTAGCCGTTCCGGAACGCCAAGGTCGCGGCGTCCCAGGCTTCGGACAGCGTGCCGATCTGGTTCACCTTCCACAGCAACGAGTTGGCTGCGGACTGGTCGAGGCCGCGCTGCAGGCGTTCGACGTTGGTGGTGAACAGGTCGTCGCCGACGATCTGGATGCCGGATGCCTCGGTGAGCGCGGCGAAGCCTTCGAAGTCGTCCTCGTGCAGCGGGTCCTCGATCGTCACGAGCCCGTACTGATCGATCAGATGCAGGTACCGTTCGATGAGGCCGTCGCGGTCAAGCTCTTTGCCGTCCAGGAGGTACGTGCCCTTCGCGGGGTCGTACCAGTGCGTCGAGGCGCAATCGAGCCCGTAATGAATGGTGTGCGCCCATCCGGACTTGTCGACGGCCTCGTGAAGTAGGTCGAGCGCTTCCTCCGGTGAGGAGATCGGCGGCGCGAAGCCGCCCTCGTCGCCGGTGTTCAGGGCCACCTTGCCGAAGCGCGCAAGAAGGATCCCGGCAAGAACCAGGTTGACCTCGGTGGAGATCTGCAGCGCCTCGACCATGCTCGAAGCGCCGACCGGCAGGATGATGAACTCCTGGAAGTCGAGGTCGTTCGACGCGTGCTTGCCACCGTTGATGAGGTTGACCAGGGGCACAGGCAGCACGTGCGCTTCTGCGTTGAGGTGTCGATACAGCGGACGTCCAGTGGCGGCAGCCGCGGCTCTTGCTGCGGCGAGCGAGACGCCAAGCAGCGCGTTGGCGCCAAGCGCGCTCTTGTCAGGGGTGCCGTCGAGGTCACGCAGTGTCGCGTCCAGATCCCGCTGTGACGTCATGCTGCTTCCAACGAGTGCGGGTGCGATGACGTTGTTGACGTTGGCGACAGCGCTGAGGACGCCGAACCCGCCGAAACGACTGCCTCCGTCACGCAGCTCGTGCGCCTCGTTGCTGCCGGTCGAGCGACCGCTCGGAACGTCGGCGCGCCCCATCACGTCTCCGTCGGCCAATGCCAGATCGACCTGCACGGTGGGCAGACCGCGGCAATCGAGCACCTCTCTCGCTCGAACTGACGTGATCGTGAGGTCGGTCATCGCTGTCGTGCTCCTTCGTGGGGTTGTGCCTTCGAACTGGCCTGAACGAATTGGTGGTTGCTGCAGCTGCTCAGCAACGCGTGGGTCACTGCTCCGGAGTGACGCTCAGCCGCGCAGCTGCTTCTTCCATGTGGTGGTCGATCAACTGCAGCACG
This sequence comes from Actinomycetes bacterium, assembly GCA_036274415.1. Taxonomy (GTDB): domain Bacteria; phylum Actinomycetota; class Actinomycetes; order JAHEKZ01; family JAHEKZ01; genus JAHEKZ01. The sequence goes on along the minus strand of DASUFV010000258.1, from coordinate 3,226 downwards.
AGCGTCTCGTCGCGGGCTCGGATCGCTTCGAGAATGTCGCGGTGCTCGTCGACCACGGTTTCCTTGTGTGGGTAGAAGGGTTCGAGTCGCACAAGGCAGAGCCGAGTTTCCGCGACAAGAGTTCGGAACATGCGCTGCAGACGTTCGCTGTTGCAGCGATCGACGATGGTGCTGTGAAACTCCATGTCGATCTCGACGACGTCGGCCCAGTTGCTCTTCACCGCCTCTTCGAGCCGTTCGAGCACCGCATCAAGCGCAGCGAGATCGGCCGGATCGCTTCGGCGCGCTACGCGGACGGCGGCAGCCTTTTCCACCGCCGCCCGCGCAACGTATATGTCGCGTGCGTCGTCGTCGTCCAGCTCGACCACGAAGACCCCGCGATTGCGTTCGCTCCGCAGCAGTCCTTCCTGGATGAGGCGCTGCATCGCTTCACGCACTGGGCCCCTGCTGACCTGTAGCTGCCGGGCCAGCTCGACCTCGCCGAGCTGCGTCTGCGGCGGAAACGTCCCGTCCAAGACACCTGCTCTGATCCGATCTGCGATCAGCTCAGGCGTCGACCGCAACTTCAGCGGTTGCAGCGGACTTTCCACGGCGGCCAAGGTACTCACAGTTCCTTTGCTTGTTCCCGAGTTCGGGTCAGTGCTCCATCAGAGACCGAGCGAGGCCCAGTCACCTGTGATTGCGCACGTGATCCCAGGGACCTGGAGGTTCACGAACAGCCACTCCCCGTCCGGTGAGAAGCACGCACCGGCGAACTCGGAGAATCCGATCCCGTCACCGGCCGAGGGCCCGTCGTCGGGAACCGTCGGGTCGTACAGCTTTCCGGACGCCTCGAGGTAGTGCCGCTGCACTCCGAGGAGGTTTTCGACGATCGTCACCATCTCGCCGTTGGGCTTGAGTCCGAGCACCCGGTTGTTCTTCAGGTTCCCGTCCTCGCAGATGATGATGCCGCCGCCAGGGCTGGTGCAGATGTTGTCCGGACCGTCCAGCTCAGAGCGAGCGGTCGACTCGAACAGCAGCTCGAGCTCACCCTGTTCGTTCGGCTGGCCGATGTTCTTGGTCGGCGTGTACTGCCAGATCTGGCCGAGCCCGGCGTCCCCACCCTCGGACGAGTCGAACACCACTGAGCCGTCCCGGAACGTGCAGCCTTCGCCGCCGAGGAACTTGGCCGCACCCTTGGCGCGTCCCTGCCGGAAGACCGCTGACGCATCGTCCTCAGCGTTCGCCGGGTCGGGGTTGTCGATCGTCACCCAGTTGCACGTCAGCGACGCACCCACGGTCTGCCCGACGATGGTGTTGTACTTCTCCTGACCCTTGACGCGCAGCATCTGCAGCACGCCGCCGCGCAGGTCAGGTCGCTCGCCTTCGGTGTAGCTCTTCGGCAGGTAGCGGTAGAAGCCGTCTGGGCCCTCGTCCTCGGTCAGGTAGATGACACCGGTCGACGGGTCTACGGCACCGGCTTCGTGAAGCATCCGGCCCATGGCTTTGTAGGGACGCGTGAACACTGCGGTGTCGTTGGCGGGATCGACCTCGAACACGTAGCCGTGCGGCTTCTTGCGTCCGGAGTCGACACCGGCGACGGTCTCTTCACACGTGAGCCAGGTGTTCCACGGAGTGTGCACGCCTGCGCAGTTCGTGTCGGTTCCGTTGAGGCTGATCCACGAGCCCTGGTACTCGGCGGTGGTCGCGTCCAACTCGATGGTGACCGTTCCGCCTGGTGCCTTCGGGTCCCATGCAGTGGCTGGGTCGCCGATCACAGTGCCGGCTCCGATGTCGTTGCCCTCGCCCAGTTCGTGGTTGCGCACCAGCCGCAACGTGCCGTCGCCCATGTCGAAGCACGACATTCCGTCGTGGATGGGAGGGGTGATGAAGCCGTCGGACATCGCAGACCCGAACGCTCCGAAGGTGTGGTAGCTGAAGCCCCCTGGCAACGCGAGCTCGCTGCCGGTGGAGGTCAGGGAGGCCGTCCTGGGGCGGACGGTGCGGACGCGGTCGCGGAGCATCGCGGCCCCGGCCGCCGGGCTGGTCGCCATCACGCCAGCACTGGCGACCGCGGTGCCCAGCAGCCCCATCCGAATGAAGTGGCGGCGGTCGACCGAACCGCGACGTCCCACGCCGTCTGCGCGCGGGTCAGAACCGTCGGACGAGACCCTGGACGAGTTGGTGGAGCTCATGATCACCTCTGCAGGTCTGGATGCCTGGGGTGGACATCTGTCGATTGTCAACAATCCTGCACCTTAGGCTGAACGGGGGATGCTGACAAGGGTCTGCGCCCAGAACTTTCGGAGGTGATCGGTGACCGGGGCTACCTCTGCGCCTGGACCGCTCGGCTCTGGGGCGTCCCACGTGTTGGTGGTCTCGTGCCCCACCGATGACCTGGCCGCGCTCCAGGCTGTCCTGGCCGCCAGTCCCATGGCCCTACTACCAGCCGGTGGCGAAGGCGACTTAGGAGCGGCAGCCGGGGTCGCAGACCTCCTGGTAGTAGAGGTGACACCGGAGGGTCCTCGGTCAGTCGTTCAGTGGCGCGCCACGCTCGCGGCGAGCACTCCCCTCGATCCCGACCCCGGCGGGCTCTTACCGCAGTCATGGCTACAGCGACACCCCGACGCCTACCGGCTCAGCCGGCAGCCAGCTGTCGCAACTCTGTCCGATGCCGAGCTCTGGGACGACGAGGACGACCCAGATCCGGTTCAAGTCTTCCTGCCGGTCACCGACCTCCGGCACCTTCCGCAAGGCGAGTGGATCTGGTGCAACGAGCTGGTTCCCAAGCAACGTAGGGAGGGAAGAACCTTCGCACCGCGCGTGCCTACTCTCGTACGGCTGCCCGACGACCGGTAGCGATGACCGCCGGTTGGCAAGCGGTGTGAGTGAGGAGAGTCGGCGGAGACGAGGGCTCTTGTGACCACGGCTGTGACGACGGCGCTCTCAGCCGCGTGCCATGCCAGCGTGAACGAGGCGGGTCTGCGCTTTGATGACCGGCACTCCGATCGCACCTAACGAGGGCACAATCGAGGCTGTGGAGAACCAAAGGGCTTTCAAATGGGCGCTCGTGATCTGTGCGGTCGCTCTGCTCTGGTTCTTGGCAGCGGCATGGGCGCACGCTGCGGCGGAAAAGGAGGGTGGCCTAGAAGCTCACCTCTCCGAGCGCGGCTGCCTGGGCGGGGGCGATGGCGCTGCGCCATCTGACCTGGAGTGCTCTCAGGCTGAGTCAGAGTATGAGCGCTGG
>DASUFV010000257.1:0-7046 GCA_036274415.1 Actinomycetes bacterium | reverse complement strand
AAGCCGATGGCGGGTGTTCCGAGACATCACGCTCCCCCTGACGCTGCCCGGGGTCCTCACCGGCTGCATCTTCGTGTTCGTCCCGAGCCTGGGCAACTTCGTCGTCCCAGAACTGCTGGGGGGCGGCAAGACGGTGATGGTCGGCAATCTCATTCGCGACCAGTTCCTCAAAGCGCGCGACTGGCCGTTCGGCTCAGTGCTTGCGCTGTCGGTGATTCTCTTCCTCATGGCCCTCTTCTTCCTTCAGGCGTGGGTCACGCGCCGCATCAACGAGGGCAGTGGCCATGCGTGATGCAACCGCACCAGGGCGAAGTCTGCTGATCCCCTTCTGGCTCACTTATGCGTTCCTCTACGTGCCGATCGCCGTTCTGGTTGTCATGTCGTTCAACTCCTCTGACAACCCGTTCGCATGGGACGGGTTCAGCCTCAAGTGGTACGGGGAGCTGGCGAACAACGAACCAGTAAAGGAAGGGCTTCTCAACACATTGATCGTCGCGGTCGGGTCAACCGCCGTTGCCACCGTGCTGGGCACGCTGCTGGCGATCGGACTGCACCGATACACACGGTCACGCGCGCTCGAGGCGGCAGCGCTCGCGCCGGCCATCATGCCCGACATCGTTCTAGCAATCGGTCTGCTCGCCTTCTACTCCATGATCTCAATGACCCTGGGGCTCCACTCGGTCCTTCTGGCACACGTCGTTTTCTCGACCGCGTTCGTGGCTGCAGTGGTGAAGGCTCGGTTGGGTCACGTTGATCCCTCGATGGAGGAGGCGTCGCGCGATCTGGGCGCCGGGGCGATGAGCACCTTCATGAGGATCACGGTTCCCTCACTGGCGCCAGGGATCGTGGCAGGTGCGCTGCTCGCGTTCACGCTCTCGCTCGATGAGTTCGTCATTGCCTTCTTCACGAATGGGCCAAGCTCGCCCACCCTGCCCATCGTGATCTACTCCATGGTGCGATTTGGTGTGACACCGGAGATCAACGCATTGGCCACGCTGCTCGTTGCGGTGAGCTTCACCGCAGTGATCCTTGCGCAGAGATCGAGTCGACTAACGGATGCGGTATGACCTCACTGCACGAAGCACACGATGGCGTCGGGGAAAGATCCACCCGCCCAAGCGAAAGTTCACTGTTGGTCATCAAGGACCTTCGAAGAACCTTCGGCGATGTGGTCGCGCTCGATGGGGTCAGCCTCGACGTCGCACGCAACGAGTTCTTCGCCATCCTGGGGCCGTCCGGCTGCGGCAAGACCACGCTGTTACGGATCCTCGCCGGCTTCGAGCACCCCGATGCCGGTTCCGTCGAGCTGGAAGGCAGCAACCTGTTGGGCCTTGCACCCAATCGCCGACCGGTCAACCTCATGTTCCAGTCATACGCGCTTTTCCCCCACATGTCCGTCGAGCGGAACGTTGCCTACGGACTCGAGCGGGAGGGCCTACCCAAGAGTGAAGTGCGAAAGCGCGTCGCCGACGTGCTCCGCACCGTTGACCTCACCGAGTTGGCGAACCGCAGACCCCGACAACTGTCCGGCGGCCAGCGCCAACGGGTGGCGCTCGCCCGCGCCATCGTGAAGCGTCCCAAGATGCTGCTGCTCGACGAGCCACTCTCTGCGCTGGACAAGAAGGTGCGTGCCGAGATGCAGCGCGAGCTCAAGCGCCTTCAGCATGAGGTGGGGATCACCTTCGCGGTCGTGACGCACGACCAAGAGGAAGCGATGTCTATGGCAGACCGCATCGCAGTGATGCACCAAGGCACCGTCCAACAAGTGGCTGACCCGGTCTCGCTCTACCGAAACCCTGCGAACGTGTTCGTTGCCGACTTCATCGGCGACAGCAATCTGCTCGCGGGCACCCGCACCACGAATGGCGTCGCGGTGACCGGCCTCGGCGACCTTCCCGGCCGAGGTGCAGTAGCCGAAGGCAGTCCGGCCACCCTCATGATCCGTCCTGAGGATGTGAAGTTGTCAGATGCCGGCTCGCTGAGAGGGACGGTGACCGACGTACAGTTCTACGGTGGCACGTCGACGCTGGCCATCGACGTCGGGCACGGCTTGCCACCAGTGCTGAGCGCAGTCTCAGGTACCTCTCCGGCTGCGCCAGGTGCACAAGTCACGCTGACCTGGGCCCCAGACGATGCAGTGATACTTCACGGAGAGACATCACCACCCACCGTCCCACCCACCATCCACGAGGAGAACCAATGACCACTCCCCTGCTCGTCGCCACCCCCTCAGTCGAGCTCGGCGCAGACCTGGAGGACTGGGGGCCAAGGGTGGGCGCTGACACCGGAACACCCATGACCAGCGGCCGAGTGCTGTACGAGGGCAACGGCATTCAGGTCGGCCTCTGGGAGTGCACCCCGGGCGGTTGGGCGATCAAGGACCGCCCGGACCACGAGACGGTCCAGATCCTGTCCGGCCGGGCCCGCCTCACGAATGCAGACGGCACCGCGGTCGAGCTGGGCGCCGGCGATGTTCTCAGCCTGCCCAAGGGCTGGTCGGGCCGATGGGACGTCCTGGAGACCGTGCGCAAGCTCTTCGTCGTCGTCCAGTGAGGCAACGAAGGGGCATGGAGGTGACCAGCCGTCCATCGGAGGCCGGTGGTATATTGGATCCAATCCCTCTCTGACTGGAGTCCCCCCATGCCGGTCCGGCCGCTCGACCTCATCGCCACCGACTCGTTGCTCTCAGACGAGGAGAAGGCGATCCGCGACACCGTCGAACAGTTCAGCACAAGCAATCTGCGGCCGAACGTCGCGGAATGGTTCGAAGCCGGAACGCTTCCCGCGCGCGAAGTGGCCAAAGAACTCGGTGCGCTCGGCGTCCTGGGTATGCACCTCGAGGGTTACGGGTGCGCGGGTACCAGTGCTGTTGCGTACGGCTTGGCGTGCATGGAGCTGGAGGCGGTCGACTCCGGCATCCGTTCGCTCGTCAGCGTTCAGGGATCGCTCGCGATGTTCGCGATCTGGCGTTGGGGTTCGGAGCAGCAGAAGGAGCAGTGGCTGCCACAATTGGCGGTGGGTGAAGCGATCGGATGCTTCGGCCTGACCGAGCCGGACTTCGGCTCGAACCCAGCAGGAATGCGCACGTCGGCCAAGCGCGATGGTTCGGACTGGGTGCTCAACGGCACCAAGATGTGGATCACTAATGGATCAGTGGCAGACGTGGCCGTCGTCTGGGCTCAGACCGACGACGGCATCCGAGGGTTCGTCGTACCGACCAACACCCCCGGCTTCAGCGCACCGACCATCAAGAGCAAGCTGAGCCTGCGTGCCTCAGTGACGAGTGAGCTCGTGCTCGAGGACGTGCGGCTTCCCGACGAGGCTGTGCTCCCTGAGGTCAAGGGCCTGAAGGGCCCGCTGTCGTGCCTGTCAGAGGCGCGTTTCGGCATCGTCTTCGGAGTTGTAGGCGCAGCCAGGGACTGCCTCGAGACTGCCATCGACTACGCCATCAACCGTGAGCAGTTCGACAAGCCGATTGCGGGTTTTCAACTCACGCAGAAGAAGCTCGCCGACATGACCGTCGAGCTGGACAAAGCGTTCCTGCTCGCACTTCACCTCGGTCGCCTCAAGGATGCCGGAACGCTCACGCCCGAGATGGTGTCAGTGGGCAAGCTCAACAACGTTCGAGAGGCGATCGCCATAGCTCGGGAGTCACGCACCATCCTCGGTGGCAACGGAATCACTCTGGAGTATCCAGTACTCCGGCACGCCAACAACCTCGAGTCGGTGTTGACCTACGAGGGCACCGAAGAGATTCACACTCTGGTCGTCGGACAGGCGGTCACGGGGCTACCTGCTTACCGATAGTTCCCGCACCCTCAGCAGTACTCCTGCGAGATGCAGTCCTCGCCTCCTGGGTCGTCGTTGCTGCCAGCCGCGAGCGCGACGCCGAACAAGACAGCAAGGAGTAGGACAGCGACGGCAAGGCCGACCACGAAGCCCTTCCCCTCCATGGCACGCCCTTCCCGAGCAGCAACCGACCGGCCCCCACCCTGCCATGCTGCGAGGTGACCTGGGTAGGCGCGTTGAGAATACCGACAACAGGGCTTCAGGTCACTGTTTCGCGAGCGCCCGGGCCAGGGCCTCCACCGCACGCTCGCGGTGGGAACGCAATACGGACACTGCCTTGTCCGCATCACCTGCCTTCACCGCCGCGAGCACCGCTCGGTGCTCCTTGAGGACGGTCTCACGATGGCCGCCTTCGGAGTAGTAAAACGACCGGTATGCGTCGGTCGCGTCCCAGAGGATGCGTACGAGGCGCGACAGCCGGGGCATGTGAGCCGCTTCGATGAGCAGGAAGTGAAAGGTGCGGTTCGCCGCAGTCATCACTCCGAGGTCAGCAGCCTTGGCGGCTCGCTCGACCTCGTGGAGCGCCACCTCCACTTCCTTCAGCTCCTCCGGTGTGATCTGCTCGACCGCTTTGGTGACAGCCTCGGTCTCGAGCAAGTCGCGGATGCGGTACACCTCGCGAAGGTCGTCGAGGTCGAGGGTCGCGACGAAGTAGCCGCGGTGCGGACGGTACGTCACCTGGCCTTCGCCTTCGAGGATCTTCAGCGCCTCACGCAGCGGTACCCGTGAGACTCCGAAACGCTCGGCGAGTGCGTCCTGCAGCACTTGTTCTCCCGGCGCCAGCTCCCCCGAAACGATCGCCCGGCGCAGTTCGGCGAGCACTGCCTCTTGAGCGGTCGGCGGACGCCGGAACGAGGAGGCGGTCATGGCGACGCCTCTGTGTGTGCTTCGGCATCGGCGATGGATCCGTCGTCGAGCACGCAAGCGTCTCCCAAGCGAGGCGGTGGCGTCCGGTACGACACCGGTGTGCGTGTCAGCGTGATGGGGTTTGCGACGGTTGGCTCACCAGCCGCGTCAGCGATCGGATGCAAGCCGAGTCGTTCGGCGAGATCGAACGCGCCGGCAATGTCGTGGATCGGACCGCAGGGCACGCCGGCATCGGTCAGTGCGGTGAACCACTCCTCGGCCCCGCGCGCCTTGAGCTGCTCGCACATGAGCTCGTAGAGCTCCGAACGGTGCTGGACGCGTGCGGGGTTCGTCGCGAAGCGGTCGTCGTCAGCCCATTCGGGACGTCCAAGCACCTGCGCGCACGCTCGGAACTGACGATCGTTGCCCACCGCGATCACCATCGGTGCGTCAGCGGTCGGATACGACTCGTAGGGCGCGATGCTCGGGTGGCGGTTGCCCATGATGTGCGGCACGAAGCCAGCACCGACGTAACCGGACGACTGGTTGACGAGACCGGACAACAACGACGACAGCAGGTTGACCTCGACACGTTGTCCCTTGCCGCTGGCGGCACGCTCGTTCAATGCCGCAAGGATGCCCACGGCCGCGTGAAGTCCCGTGATGACGTCGACGAGGGCGACACCGACCTTCACCGGCTCCTCAGGAGAGCTTCCGGTGATACTCATCAGTCCGCCGACCGCCTGCACCAGCAAGTCGTAGCCAGGTAGATCTGCTCCCCCTGCTGTCCCGAACCCACTGATCGAGCAGTAGACGAGCGCGGGATTGGCAACGCTCAGCGCGTCGTAGCCGAGGCCGAGTCGCTCGAACGCCCCCGGCTTGAAGTTCTCGACAAGAACGTCAGCTCGCTCGGCCAACGCCACGGCACGGCGCCGATCCTCAGCATCACGAAGGTCAAGCTCGACGGACCGCTTGTTGCGGTTGACCGAGGCGAAGTACGTGGACTGTTCGCCACGCCAGGGTGGGCCCCAGGATCGTGTGTCGTCACCGGTGCCGGGCCGCTCGACCTTCACCACTTCGGCTCCGAGGTCGGCCAGCAGCATCGTCGCGTAGGGGCCGGCGAGCACTCGGCTGAAGTCGGCCACGACGATGCCGTGCAGAGCGCCGTTGGACACCGCAACCTCCAGTCCGGGATTTCTGAGCGACCTGGAGATTGTATCCAATCCGCCTCAGGAGGCGTCGGCGTCGCGATCCTTCGTCGCGCTCTGAGCAACGGTGACGAGTGCTCTGAGGCCAACACCCAGCAGGCCGACGCCCAGCACGATCTGGAAGGTCGTGAAGGCGCGCGTCGTAGCCGAAGTCGGCGTGATGTCGCCGAAGCCCACGGTCGCCAAGGTGGTCACTGTGAAGTAGAGGGCGTCCATTCGACTGAGGTCCTCGCTGTAGTTCGAGGCGTCGGCCAGGGCGAAACCGGTGGCGCACGTGGCCATCAAGATGATGAAGAGTGTGCCCACCAACGTGATCGACTCTGCAGCACGCAGCATCGGGTACTCAGCCTTCCTGATCCGACCTAGCTGGCGGATGAAGATGACTCCGAACACAGTGAGTCCCCCGACCACGGCGACGAAACCGGTTAGCGCGTCTTCCTGGTCGGTCAAGGGGAACATGAAGTAGACGAACAGCAAGGACGCGATGCCAAGGAACATCCGGATCAACGTCAGGACTATTTGTTTGCGCCCCACCGATGGCGGTCGATGTTGATCGTCGTGCTGATCGGCATGCGTCATGTCAGCTTCCCTCCAGCTACCGACGACGACGAAGCTGCGAGCTGCCCACACGCACCATCGATCTCGCGGCCCCGGGTGTCTCGGACGGTCACCGGCACTCCGTGACTCTCGAGCTTCTTCACGAATGCACGTTCGGCGTCCGGCGTCGATGCAGTCCATTGCGACCCTGGAGTGGGGTTCAGCGGAATGACGTTGACGTGCGCCAGACGCCCGGCCAGCAACGCACCGAGCAGATGGGCTCGCCACGGCTGGTCGTTCACGTCGCGGATGAGGGCGTACTCGATCGAGATACGTCGGCCGGTGGCTTCGGCGTAGCGCCACGCCGCATCGAGCACCTGCTCGACCGGGTACTTCGTGTTGAGCGGTACGAGGGTGTTACGGAGCTCGTCGTCGGGTGCGTGCAGCGACACCGCCAAGGTGACCGGGATTCCCTCGCCGGTGAACCGATCCATGGCGGGAATGAGTCCGACGGTCGACAACGTGATCGAGCGAGCGGAGATGCCGAGCCCGGACGGCGACGACTCGGTCATGCGGCGAACCGCTGCCACCGTTGCGCGGTAGTTC
>DASUFV010000256.1:0-4404 GCA_036274415.1 Actinomycetes bacterium | reverse complement strand
CGCCGCGTTGATCTGCGGGCCGCCGCCGTGCACGATCACCGGCTTAAGCCCGGCGTAGCGCAGGAACACGATGTCCTCGGCGAAGGAGTGCCGCAGCGCCTCGTCCGTCATCGCGTGCCCGCCGTACTTCACCACAACTGTCGCGCCCGCGAACGCCTCGAGCCAGGGCAGCGCCTCGGCCAGCACTCCCGCCTTGGCAGCGACGCTCGGGTCGGTGGCCGCAGTCTCGTGGGTGGTGAACGGTGTCGAGGGTTCGGTCATGTCGAGTACGCCGAGTTCTCGTGGACGTAGTCGGCGGTGAGGTCGTTCGTGCAGATCGTGGCTTGTTCGGATCCGGCGTTGAGCGCGACCTCGACCACGACTCGCTCGCTGCTGAGGTCGACCTTGGGCTCTTCAGGTAGCGCGGCACCGTGCCGGCAAACGACCACGCCGTTCATCGCCACGGTGATGTCGTCGGGATCGAACTCCGCGGACGCCGTGCCAGCGGCGGCCAGCACTCTCCCCCAGTTCGGATCCTCTCCGTGCACGGCGCACTTGAAGAGGTTGCTGCGCGCGACGGCGCGTCCGATCTCGACGGCGTCCGCCTCGGACGCCGCGCTCACCACGCGAATCTCGATCTGCTTGCTTGCTCCCTCCGCGTCAGCCAGAAGCTGCTCGACCAATGAGCGACACACATCGGTCAGCACCGCCCCGAAGTCGGCCTCGTCCAGGTCGCGTCCCACCATCACGCCAGAAGCTCCGCTGGCCATGGCGAGAACGGTGTCGTTCGTCGACATGCAGCCGTCGGAATCGAGCCGGTCGAACGTCAACCACGTTGCCTGACGCAGCGTGGCGTCCAGAGCCGCGGGCGCCACCAGCGCATCGGTCGTGAGCACTACGAGCATCGTCGCAAGCGAGGGCGCGAGCATGCCTGCGCCCTTAGCCATCCCGGCGACCGTCACTCCCTCCGCGGTCAGCGACGCGGTCTTGGGCTTGGTGTCGGTGGTCAGAATGGCCCGCGACGCTGCTTCCCCTCCGTCGGTTGACAGTTCAGCGCTCGCAGCACGGACGCCGGCGAGCAGGCGGTCCATCGGCAAGCGCGTACCGATCAGCCCAGTGGAGCAGACCGCGACGTCATCGGCGGCACAGCCGAGCAGGCTCGCCACTTCGGACGCGGTCGACTCGGTGTCCGCAGCGCCGTCCTGGCCAGTGCACGCGTTCGCACCACCGGAGTTCAGGACGACAGCACGCACGTTCCCGTCGCGAACGATGCGCTCAGTCCACCGAACGGGAGCCGCCTTGACCCGGTTCGCCGTGGTCACCGCGGCCGCGCTGTACTCAGGGCCGTCGTTGACCACCAGCGCGACGTCGGCTGCGCCGCTCGCCTTCAGTCCGGCAGCGACGCCGCTCGCGCGAAACCCAGCCGGAGCGGTCACGCCCACCTTGTCGCTCATGGTGCGACCCCGTCGGCCGAGAGGCCGCTGGACTCGGCCACACCGAGGGCAATGTTGGCGTTCTGGATCGCCTGCCCCGCCGCCCCCTTCACCAGGTTGTCGATCGCGCTCAGCACCACGACGCGACCTGCTTCCTCGTCCATCGCGGCCTGCACGTGCACCGAGTTGCTACCGACGACATCGGCAGTACGCGGCCACGATCCTTCGGGCAGCACAGTCACGAAAGGCTCGTCGGCGTACGCCGAGACCAGCGCGCTGCGCACCTGCTCGGTGGTGACTCCGTCAACGGCCGGCCCTGACGACGTTGCCAGGATGCCGCGCGGCATCGGCGCAAGCACTGGGGTGAACGAGACGGGCACGCGTACTTTTGCCACGATGCTCAGGGTCTGCGCCATCTCCGGTGTGTGCTGGTGGACGCCACCGGCCTTGTAACCGGCCAGCGACCCCATGACCTCCGAGCCGGACAGGTTGATGGACGCCGAACGCCCCGCTCCCGAGGTGCCAGAGGCGGCAACCACGACGACATCGGCCGGACGGGCCACGCCTGCAGCCAGCAGCGGCGCGAGAGCTACCGCCACTGCGGTCGGATAGCAGCCCGGGTTGGCGATCTGAGTTGCGCGTCCGATCGCTTCGCGCGCTCCCGGAAGCTCAGGGAGGCCATAGACCCATGCGCCCGCGTGCGCCGCGGAGTCCGGACCGTAGTAGCGGGCCCAGTCGTTCGCGTCGATCAGGCGGTGATCGGCGCCCAGGTCGACAATCACCACGTTGTCGCCGAGGCGGCTGGCGGCGATCGCTCTCGCCACGTCCGCCGAGTGGCCGTGCGGCAGCGCAAGAAACACGACGTCGACGTCGGCGAGGGCTTGGTCGGGCGCGTTCACGACCTCAGCGACGTCGCCGATGATCAGGTCACTCAGTCCGGGCAGGTGCCGATGGACCGACCCGAGCGGTTGCCCCGCTGACGAGGCACCGAAAATCGGCCCGATCGACAGCGCGGGGTGCGATCCCAGCAGGCGCAGCAGCTCTCCTCCGGCGTACCCGGAGGCGCCAACGACCGCTGCGACATCGCTCATTCGTACAACTATACAGCACTGTGAATACTTCTGCTGCGAGCTTTGCCTCAATCCCCAACGGGCACCGCTCAACTGCGGAGCTGAGCCCCCGTCGCTCTGGCTGCCTCGGCCAACGCGGCCTCGCGCGCTGCCGCGATCTCATCGGGCGTCAGCGTGTGGTCCGCTGCCCGCAGCCTGAGGGCAAACGCCAGGGAACGCAAGCCCTCACCCACCTGCTCACCGGAGTAGATGTCGAAGAGCCGGACCGACTCGACCAGCGCTCCTCCCCCGCGCTGCAGGGCGTCCGCGACGTCGCGGGCCGGGACGTCGACGCCGACGACCAACGCAACGTCCTCCTTGGCCACCGGGAAGGTCGAGAACTGGGGAGCGGGTGTGATGGCCTCCTGCGTCGGCAGGATCCCGTCGAGCTCGAGCTCCATCGCACAGGTTCGCTCGGGTACGCCGAACGTCGCGATCACCTGCGGGTGCAGCTCTCCGGCATGCCCGACGAGGACTCCGTCAACGAAGAGGGCGGCGCACCGGCCTGGATGCCAGGGAGCATGTTCATCAGCCTTGACCTGAAGCTGGACGCCGCACGCCTCCGCAACGAGGTGCGCAGCATCTACGGCGTCGCCCCAGGAGGCCGCCCGGCCCTTCCCCCACCAACCCGAGCGCTCGCGCTCACCTGCCAGCACCGCGGCAGCTCGTCGTGGTTGTCGCGGCAGCAGCGCGGCGATGTCGGACAGCTCCGACTCGTTGGGTCGTCGGGTCACCACCGGACGTGGCGGGTCATGGTGCTGCGCATCAGGCCGGTACACCATGCCGACCTCGAACAAGGCGAGGTCGTCTGCGCCACGCGCCACATTGCGCCGGGCGGTAGCCAACAGGCCAGGCAGCAACGACGTCCTCAGCAGGGGCTCCTCCTCCGAGAGGGGGTTTGCCAGAGCCACCGCCCGACGCCGTGCGTCGTCCTCGGGCAGCCCAAGGTCGTCCGCCACGGTCGGCGCCCAGAACGGGTAGCTCAACACCTCGACAAAACCAGCGCCCGCGAGCACATTCCCCACCCGTCGGCGGGCACGCTGTGACGCCGTGAGTCCAGCACCGCCAGGTGCTGACGGCAGCTCGGACGGGATGTGGTCGTAGCCGTGCTGTCTGGCGACCTCTTCAACAAGATCGGCCGGCATCGTGAGATCGGGACGCCACGAGGGAGCCTGAACGACCCACTCGTCCGTTTCAGCCGCCACCCTGCAGCCGACCTTCTCGAGGTACCGGCGCACCTGCGCGTCATCGAAACCGATGCCGATCAGGCCCGATGCCAGTTGCGCATGAAAAGCGATGCTGGCTCCAGGCACTGGAGGCCCGACTACGGTGCGTCCCGGCTCGACGGTCGCGCCCCCGAGCTCAGCGAGCAGTTGCGCAGCGCGCTCGGCCGCAGGTTCCTGCAACGCGGTGTCGACTCCCCGGGCGAAACGCCGAGACGCCTCACTCGGCAGCTTGTGGCGTCTGGCCCCCTGCGCAATGGTGGACGGGTCGAAGTGCGCCGACTCGATGACGATGTCGGTACTGCCCGCGTGGATCTCCGTCGTGGCACCACCCATGACCCCTGCGATGCCGATCGGCCCCGAGTCGTCGACGATGAGCAGGTCGTCGTCATCCAGCTGGCGCACGACATCGTCCAGAGTCCTGAGGGACTCGCCAGGGTGAGCGCGTCGCACGACGATCGGCCCTGACAGGCGGTCACGGTCGTACGCGTGCAGCGGCTGACCGAGCTCGAGCATCACGTAGTTCGTGACGTCGACTGCCAGCGAGATCGGCCGCATCCCGGCGAGTCGCAGCCGCTGCTGCATCCAGTGCGGTGTGGACGCCGACACGTCCAACCCGGTCAACGACCGGGCGACGAAACGGTCGCACCCCGACGGGTC
>DASUFV010000255.1:0-18892 GCA_036274415.1 Actinomycetes bacterium | reverse complement strand
CGTCGAGTGCCGAGAGCACGTAGCCGCGTGACGTGTCGAACCTGCGGCTCGTGCCCGGACGGCTGCCCGCCTTCGTGGCAATGACGACGTCCGCGCGTGAAACGACGTCACCGAGCAACCCACCAAGGACTCGTTCTGCCGCACCGTCGACGTATACGTCAGCCGTGTCGACCAGGGTGCCACCCGCGTCGCAGAACGCCTTGAGCTGATCCCGCGCTTCGTGCTCGTCGGTGTCGCGACCCCACGTCATGGTTCCTAGCGCAAGGCGAGACACCGTGAGCCCGGCAGACCCGAGGTGGCGTTGCTCCATGCCCGGTGAGCGTAGCGAGCCGTAGTCGATAGAGTCCGACGCCATGCGGAGTGCCCGGTGAGCCTGCCGTGAGCTGGGTCGAAGCCATTCTCCTGGGCATCCTTCAGGGGCTCACCGAGTTCCTTCCGATCTCGAGCAGCGCGCACCTCGCGATCTTCCCTCAACTGTTCGGAAGCGAAGACCCCGGCGCGTCGTTCACGGCCGTCACACAGATCGGCACCGAGCTCGCCGTGATCTGGTACTTCCGCGTCGACATCTGGCGTATCGCCTCGACCTGGCTCCGCTCGCTCGTGCAGCCACGGTTCCGCGGACAGTGGGACGCGCGAATGGGGTGGTACATCATCGTCGGCACGGTGCCGATCGCAGTGGCTGGTGTGCTGCTCGAAGACACCATCCAGACGAGCTTCCGCAACCTTTGGGTCGTCGGCGTCAACATGGTGCTCTTCGGAATCCTGCTGGGAATCTTCGATCGCATCGGCGCAAACGAGCGCTCGATCGAGCGCCTCACCTTCCGCCACGCGCTCTGGTATGGAGCGGCGCAGATGCTCGCGCTGGTCCCTGGTGTCTCGCGTTCGGGAGCCACCATCACGATGGGCCTCGCACTGCGCTACACCCGCGAGGCGGCTACCCGATACGCGTTCCTGCTGGCCATTCCCGCTGTGGTTGCGTCGGCGATCTTCCAGATTCCAGACGTGAGCGCGACCGCCGAGCCGGGACTTCCCAAGACGTTGGCGGCCACCGTGGTCGCCTTCGTCATTGGTTACGCAGTAGTCGCATGGCTGCTTCGCTACCTGCGAACACATTCCTACCTGCCATTCGTCATCTACCGCATCACTCTTGGGCTCCTGGTTCTGGTGCTGCTGTGGATCGGGGTGCTCGAACCAGACGTACCGCTCTGAGCACGACAGTCCAGTCACGCCTAGGCGGAAGTCGTCGGAACCTTGCGGCGCACCTAAGGTGTCGGGTGTGACGACCGTGCTGCTCGTTCGCCACGGGCGAACCACAGCCAACTCCGATGGCACACTCGCGGGTTGGTCGCCTGGCGTGCTCCTCGACGAGCACGGGGAAGCTCAAACGAAGGCATTGGCTGGGCGCATCGCCAAGGTGCCGATGTCTGCCGTCGTCAGCAGTCCGCTCGAGCGCTGCCAGCAGACCGCCGAACTGCTCGTCGCCGGTCGGGACGTGCCGGTCAAGCTGGATGACGACCTGGGTGAAGTGCGCTACGGCGAATGGACCGGTGAGCGCATCAAGTCGCTGTCCCGTCAGCCCATGTGGAAGGTCGTCCAACAGCACCCAAGCGCCGCAGTGTTTCCCGGCCCGAACGGCGAGGGGCTCGCCACGATGAGCGCTCGCGCCGTCGCCGCCGTCCGACGCTGGAATGAGCAGCTCGGGGCGGACGCTGTGTACTGCGTGGTCTCCCACGGTGACGTCATCAAGGCCATCCTCGCCGATGCACTCGGGCTGCACCTCGACCAGTTTCAGCGGATCGTGGTCGATCCCGCGTCCCTCAGCGTCGTCCGATACGGCACGACCCGACCATTCGTCGAACGGATGAACGACAACGGCGGCGATGTGTCTGCGCTGGTGCCCAAACGCCGACGTCGACGTTCTGCGAGAGCCGATGACGCCGACGTCGGAGGCGGTGCTGGACCGACGCCACGAAAGACGCGACCTCGCAGGAGGTCTTCATGACCGTCTACTCGTACCTCGACCCGGAACGCTTCGTCGCCGGCACGGTGGGACCACCCGGGCAGCGGGTCTTCTTCCTCCAAGCACATGACGGGAAGCGCACCACGAACGCGGCCCTCGAGAAGGAACAGGTGCGCATCCTTGCCGAACGCCTCGACGGGATGCTCGACCTTCTGCTGCGCCGCGGCGTGTCCGGTCCACCGATTCCGGCGGTGGCAGATCCGGCTGACCGTGACACCGATCCGCTCTTCGCACCCGTCGAGGAGGACTTCCGGGTAGCGGTCCTGAGAATTGCGTGGGACGGCGAAGCGGAGCGCGTGCTGATCGAGGCCGCGTCCGAGCCGGCCGAGGATGACGAGGACGAGCTGCAGGGCGAGATCCTGTCGGTGCGTATCACCGGCAAGGCGGCGCGGGCTTTCGTCGACCGTGCGGAATCGGTCGTGGCGGCGGGACGTCCTCCATGCCCGTTCTGCACACTGCCACTGGACCCTGAAGGGCACATCTGCCCCCGGTCGAACGGCTACCGCAGACGATGACGCGCACGATCGACGACCTCGAGGGTGGAGAACTGGAGATCGTCGGGCAGCTCGTGGACGCGTCCAACGCCAGTCTGTTCTGCCAGTTGTCCCGGAAGAACGACGACCCGATGCCGGTGATCTACAAGCCGCGCGCAGGGGAGCGGCCGCTGTGGGACTTCCCGGAAGGCACGTTGAGTCGTCGGGAGGTCGCAGCCCGGATCGTCTCGGACTCACTGGGTTGGGCTGTCGTTCCTCCGACGGTGTGGAGGGAAGGACCCTTCGGGCCCGGGATGGTGCAGCAGTGGGTCGAGGTCGACGAGTCCGCTGACGTTGTGGCCATGGTGCAAAGCGACCATCCGTTCTTGCAAAAGGTGGCCGTGTTCGACGCGCTCATCAACAATGCGGATCGCAAGGGCGGCCACCTGCTACCGACGACAGACGGTCACATCTGGGGGATCGATCACGGCGTCTCGTTCGCGGTCGAGAACAAACTCAGAACCGTGTTGTGGCAGTGGCGAGGCGAGGAACTACCGGAGGAGCTGCTGAGTGACCTGCGTCGCTGGACCGAGGAGTGGTCGGAGGATCCTGAGTGGCTCACCCGCCTCCGCGATCATCTGTCCGCGGGGGAGTTGCGAGCCCTCAAACGACGAGCGGAGCGGCTGATCGCGACGCGACGACACCCTGAACCGTCACCGGACTGGCCAGCGATCCCATGGCCGCCGTTCTGAGTATCCCCAGATAGGCTCACGCACCGTGGAGACCTGGTCGCGTCCGGCGGTGCCGGAACTCCCCGGCGAGGGGCGACAGCTCTCACTCCACGACACCGTCACAGGGTCCATCCGGCCGACGACGCCACAAAGCCCCGCGCGCCTGTACGTCTGTGGCATCACTCCCTACGACGCGACTCACTTGGGCCACGCGTCCACGTACATCGCGTTCGACCTCGTTCAGCGAATGTGGCTGGACGCCGGGCTCGAGGTTCACTACGTCCAGAACGTCACGGACATCGACGACCCACTCCTCGAACGCGCCGTTGCCACGGGGCAGGACTGGAAAGAGCTCGCGCGGGCAGAGACGGCCTTGTTTCGCGACGACATGGTCGCGTTGGGTGTGCTGCCGCCCCAGGAGTACATCGGTGCTGTCGAGTCCATTCCGCTCATCGTCGAACGGATTACAGAGCTGCTGTCGTCGGGCGCCGCCTATCGGGTTGACGATGACATCTACTTCTCCACCGCCAGTGACGCGGACTTCGGGTCGGTCGGAAAGTACGACCGTGACCGCATGCTCGAGCTGTTCGCGGAGCGCGGCGGCGATCCCGACCGCACAGGTAAGAAGGACCCACTCGACCCGCTGCTGTGGCAGGCCGAACGCCCAGGCGAGCCGGCGTGGGACACCACGCTCGGTCACGGGCGGCCGGGGTGGCACATCGAGTGCACCGCGATCGCGTTGCACTACCTGGGTACCGACTTCGACGTGCAAGGTGGCGGCAGCGACCTGATCTTCCCTCATCACGAGATGGGTGCGTCGCAAGGCCACGTCCTCACTCCGGGGTACGGCTTCGCCAAACACTTCGTGCACACCGGCATGGTCGGGCTCGGGGGCGAGAAGATGTCCAAGTCGAAGGGCAACCTGGTCTTCGTTTCGCGTCTTCGCGACGACGGCCACGACCCGATGGCGATCCGTCTGGCTCTCTTGGCGCATCACTATCGCGACGACTGGGACTGGCACGACGAGGACCTGACCACCGCTGAGGATCGCCTGTTGCGCTGGACGTACGCCGTCACGGCAGACCAGGGTCCTTCGGCTGAGCAGGTTGTCGAGCGCGTGCGGGACGCGCTGGCGTCCGACCTCGACTCCCCCGCGGCACTTCGCACCATCGACGAGTGGGCGGAATCGGTGGCGGCCGGAGCCGGGGACGACCCAGATGCCCCGGGGCAGGTCGCAGATCTCGTCTTGGCGCTGCTCGGCGTCGACCTCGTGCGCTGACGACCGGTTATTCGTCGTCGCGCCGACGCAAGTACCGCTCGAACTCCTTGGCGATGGCATCGCCGCTGGCTTCGGGTAGGTCGACCGTGTCGCGCGCCTCCTCCAGCGAGCGGACGTACTCGGCGACTTCGTCGTCGTCGCGAGCAAGGTCGTTGACGCCGCGCTCCCAGGCCTGCGCCTCCTCCTCGAGGTCGCCGGGTGGAAGCGTGAGGTCGAGCGCGTCCTCCACAGCCCGAAGGAGCGCGAGGGTTGCTTTCGGGCATGGCGACTGCGACACGTAGTGCGGTACCGCAGCCCAGAAGGAGAGCGTCTCGATGCCTGCACGGGTGAAGCCTTCGGTCAGTGCGCCAACGATTCCCGTCGGGCCCTCGTATCGCGTCAGCTCAACACCCAGCCGCTCGGCGATTGCTGGATCCGATGCCACCGAGGTGACGGGGACGGGTCGAGTGTGCGGTGTGTCGGCGAGCAGGCTTCCGATCGTGACGACGCGGTCGACATCCAGCTCGAAGGCTAGGCCGATGATCTCGCTGATGAAGCTCCGCCACCGCATGCTGGGCTCGATGCCACGGATGACGACCAGGTCTGGACCGTCCGGGATCGTCGTGGCGTAGGCGGCCGTGGCCGGCCAGGTGATCTCACGGACGCCGCGCTCTCCAACGGAGATGATCGGACGGTTGACCTGGAAGTCGTAGTAGTCCTCAGGGTCCACTTCGGCGAACCGCTCACCCGGGAACTGAGCCAGCATGTGGTCGACCAGACCGGTTGCTGCCTCGGCCGCGTCGTTCCAGCCCTCGAAGGCCGCGACCAGGACCGGTTGGTCCAGCGTCGGCAGACCTTCGAACTCAATCATCAATCCTCCTGAGGTGCAGTCAGCGTATCCCCGGCGCGGATGGCATCACTCGGTTGTGATGGCCCGTAGCACGTCGAGTCGTGCAGCGCGCCGCGCAGGCCATAGAGCAGCCAGAGCACCGACGATGACCGCGACGACCAACAGGATGAGCACCAACACCCACGGTATGCCCAGGACGGTGAATCCGAAGCCTGACAAGGCCTTCTGCAATGTGATTCCGAAGGCCAACCCAAGCAACACACCAGCACACGCGCCGAACACCGCGAGGACGATCGACTCGAGCGTGACCATGCCGCGTACCTGCCGGCGCGACGTGCCGACCGCTCTGAGCATCCCGATCTCTCGGGTGCGTTCGAGCACCGACAGCAACAACGTGTTGATGATGCCCAGCACGGCGATGAAGATGGCCAGGCCAAGGAGTGCAACGAGGATCGCCAGCAAGGCTGCTGCCTGGTCTTCGATCTGCTCCTTCAACTCCTGCTGCGTCTGAACGTTGACGGTGGGGTAGTCCTCGAGGATCGCGTCGATCTCGGAGCGAATCTGGTCGAGGTCGGCGTCTGGCTCAGCCTTGACGTAGAGGAATGCGTCGCCGATCGAGACACCCGCGTCGGCGGCGGCGCCATCGGTCAGGACGAAGCCGCTCCAGAACCCCTCTGCCTGGTAGAGACCGGCGACCTCGAGGTCTACCGACCCGCCAGAGAACCGGAGAGTCACCGAGTCGCCGATGTCGAGGCCGGCGAGCTCAGCGGTCTTCTCGTCGACCATGGTCGTCGTGTCGGTGAGGTCGTCGAACCCGCCGGCGGAGAACTTCAGGGTGAGCACCTCGGTGATCGTGTCGGGGTCGACGATGGTGGGGAACTGGAAACTTGTCTCTCCGTCTGGGTGGACGGCCTCAGCCTGAAGGAGCCCTGAGCGGCTGACCAGCTCGACACCGTCGATCTGCTCCACCTCGTCGCCGATCGTGGTGGGGAACGGACGCTGGTTGTTGTTCGAGATCAGGAACTCAGCACCGACCACCTCGTCGACTGCGGCGTTCACCGACTTGCTGGCTGACGTAGTGATGATCGCGAACCCGGTGACCAAGGCAATGCCAACCATGACCGCGGACGCCGTTGCCGCTGATCGCCTCGGCTGTCTGGCGGAGTTGTCCATCGCCAGTCGACCAACGGTTCCGAACACGCGCGGCAGCGGAGCACCGATCGTCCGCGTCACCGGCTTGGCCAGCAACGGAATGAAGATGATGGCTCCGATCAGGGCGCCTAGCGTGCCGAGCCCTACCAGGGCGAAGCCACCGCCGTCAGCACTGCTAGCGCCGCTGACGAGCGCCCACGCGGCGAGCACCAGCAGCACCGCTCCGATGATTCCGCGTCGTCGTAGCGACGAGGTCGGGATCGTGGCGTCATCACGCAGTGCGGCGACCGGCGGGATCTTGCTGGCCCGGCGGGCAGGGAACCACGCTGCGAGGACAGTGACTCCTGTGCCGAGGATTAGGCCGATGAGGAACGTGCTGGGTGACAGCACCAGAGGCGTGTCACCCATTTCGATGCCCAGGGCTCCGAAGAACGCGGTGAGCAGCATCGTCATGACGATTCCGAATAGGCAGCCGATGACGGAGGCGACCAACCCGACGATCGCGGACTCGGTGATGACCGATCGGACGATCTGGCCCCGGGTCGCCCCAACGGCGCGAAGCAGAGCCAGCTCCTGCGTGCGCTGTGAAATCAGCATCGAGAAGGTGTTGACGATGAGGAAGGCACCGACGAACAAGGACACCAACGCAAACGCCGTGAGCAGGTTGTTGAAGAAGCCCAACGCGTCGGTGATCTGCGTGGCTGCCTCGTCAGCGGCTTCTTCCCCGGTTTGCACCTTGATGTCGTTACCGACGACCGACGTCACTTGGTCGGCGAGCTCTTGCTGCGTCACTCCGTCAGCCGCGACGACATCGATGCTCGTATAGGCCTCTTGCCCGTCCAACAAGATGTCTTGCGCAGTTGTCGTGTCGAACGCTGCGATGGTCGCGCCCGCCAAGTTGCCACTTGTGCCGAAGCGGAAGATGCCGACCAGCTCGGCGTCCATGCTTCCGGTGGGGGACACCAGCTGAATCGTGTCGCCGACGGCCAGCTCACCGGTCTCTGCTGAAACCGAGTCGATGGCGACTTCACCGTTGGAGGTGGGCCCCACCCCGTCGATCAACCGGAACGGCGTGAGCTCCTCGTCGTCGGTCCAGTTGCTGCCGAACTGCGGTGCGCCGTTCTGCCCGATCGGCTCACCGTCGCCGCCGATGATGGCGACGCCGTCGGCGAAGACGGTGCCGCCGGCTTTCGCGGCGTCCGGGACGTCCTGTATGGCGTCCAGCGTGCTGGTCGGCAGGGTGGGGACTTCGCCTGCGAAGCCCTGCCCAGTGAACTCGGTGTCGGGGCTGACCACCACGTCAGCGGTGGTCTGAGCGAACAGATCGGTGAACGTGCGCTCGAGGGTCGCGGAGAAGATCAGGGTGCCGACCACGAAACCGACGCTGAGCACGATGGCCAGCGTGGAAAGGACGAGACGCAGCGTGTGTGACTTCAGGCTGCGCCAAGCGGCGCGGAACATCGCCTACGACCTCCGGCCCTTGGCGTCAAAGCCCTTCATGCGCTCGAGGACACGTTCGGCGGTCGGCTCGCGCATCTCGTCGACGATCTGCCCGTCGGCGAGAAACACCACCCGATGCGCGTAGGACGCCGCGGTGGGGTCGTGCGTGACCATGACGATGGTCTGACCGTGTGAGTCGGCGCTGTCGCGAAGGAAGGAGAGGATCTCAGCGCCCGCGCGTGAGTCGAGGTTGCCGGTCGGCTCGTCGGCGAACACGATCTCAGGCTGGGTCACCAGCGCCCTGGCGGCTGCCACCCGTTGCTGCTGACCACCGGACAGCTGGTTAGGACGGTTGTTGAGCCGGTCGCGGAGGCCAACCATGTCGATGATCTGGTCGAGCCATCCGGGTTCTGGTTTGCGGCCCGCGATGTCGAGCGGCAGCGTCACGTTCTCTCGTGCGGTGAGGGTGGGGACAAGGTTGTACGCCTGGAAGATGAAGCCGACGCGGTCGCGTCGCAGTCGCGTCAACTCTTTGTCGCGCAACGTCGTGAGATTGGTGTCGCCGATGAAGACGGTTCCCGACGTCGCTGTGTCGAGGCCGGCGCACACGTGCATCAAGGTCGACTTTCCAGAGCCACTCGGCCCCATGATGGCGGTGAAGCGGCCGCTCTCGAAGTCGACCGTCACTCCGTCGAGCGCGCGAACCTCGGCGTCGCCCTGTCCGTAGATCTTCGTGAGGTCTTGTGCCCGAGCTGCAGGCGTCGTCGTGGTCGTAGTGGCCGGCGCAGACATGTGAGGATCCTCCAGGGTCAAGTCATCACACCCTAGAGGCGAAGGGCCTTAGGCGAGCTCGGGCGGGTGCAGCGACACCTCTCGTTCCGGCAATGGCGGGGGAGTGCCTCCCCAGGCCGGGCAAAGGTCGCGATGGGCGCACCAGTCGCACAGCTTGCTCGGGCTCGGTCGCCATTGACCAGAGGACACCGCCCGGCTGATCGCCGCAGCTAGCGCTGAGAGCTTGCGCTCCATCGCCAGCAGGTCACGCTCGTCCGGCTCGTACCGCATGATGAGACCGTCGGTCAGGTACATCAGCTGAAGCAGACGTGGGACGGTGCCGCGTGCCCGCCAGAGTGCGAGCGCGTAGAACCGCATCTGGAACATCGCCTTCTGCTCGAAGTCGACGCGCGGTGACTTGCCGGTCTTGTAGTCGACGACCCGCATCGCACCGTCCGGCGTCACATCCAGCCGGTCGACGATGCCGCGCAGAACGAGTCCATCAGCGAGCGTGACCGAGATCTCGAGCTCACGGTCGGATGGCTCAAGTCGGCGTGGATCTTCCAACGCGAAGTACGTGCCAAGCAGATCCTCAGTACCTTGCAGCCACTCGTCGGCCAAGGTGCCGTCGTCGTCTGCAAAGTGCTTGCCGAGCTCCTCGTCCTCAGCAAGCAGCGTCGCCCATGCCGCAGGCACCAGCGATTGGGCTGCCTCGAGAGTGCGTCCTGGCGCCGGCAGATCGAACAGCTGCTCGAGCACGGCGTGCACGAGAGTTCCACGGGTGGCAGCTGGGCTGGGTGGTTCGGGGAGCCGGTCGATCACGCGGAAGCGGTACAGCAGAGGGCACGACATGAAGTCGCCTGCCCTGGACGGGCTGAGCGACACCTCTGGCCGCGCCGTTTCGGACGGCATCGGCTCGAGTGGCGGGTCAGCAGCGACCTCGAACGTCGTCATGGGGGCAGCGTAGGGCGGGGCACTGACAACGTCCCCGTACAGTCGAGACGTGAGCTCAACAGACGCGACAGGGCCTGGTGGACCGGAGTCCACGAGGTCGGGCGTGTCGCTCGGCAGCCCCTTCGGGATACCGCTCCGCCTGTCCTCGTCCTGGTTCATCGGGGCCGCGATCATCGCCTGGATCTTCTCGGGGGTGGCCGAGCGCTGGCTGGCCGTCGAGGGCCTCTGGTCGTGGGTGATTGCTGGCTCCTTCGCCGTCCTTCTTGGCCTGTCGGTGCTGGCGCACGAGCTCGCGCACGCGGTGGCTGCCCAACGTTTCGGTCTTCGGGTCCGTTCCATGACCCTTCATCTGCTCGGTGGGGTCACCACCATGGATGCAGAGACCCGCCGTCCGTGGGTCGACTTCGTTATCGCAGGCGTCGGCCCCCTCACGTCGTTGGTCGTCGCTGGGGCCTCCTGGGTCGCCTACCGGTCGGCCCCCGACGACACTGTGCTCTGGTTTGTGGCCTGGCAACTGATGGCGGCCAATCTGGTCGTGGGCATCTTCAACCTGGTTCCTGCCCTGCCGCTCGACGGTGGACGCCTGCTTCGTGACCTTGTGTGGGCGGCTTCGGGCAAGGAGCACGTCGGCACGGTGGTGGCCGGGTGGACCGGGCGCGGGTTCGCACTGGTCGTGGCGGCCACCGCCGTACTGCCCGTTCTGCTCGGCAGCCCTGACGTCCTCTGGCTCGCGTGGGGGCTGCTGCTTGCCGGCTTCATTTGGTTCGAAGCCAGCCGGTCGCTGGCCGGTGCGAAGGCCTCGCGCGTCATCAGCGGGCTCACCGCCAGCACTCTGATGCGACCCGGTGTCGTGATGCCGCACGACACCCCCCTGTCAGTCGCCTTGACGCGACTACCCGATCAGCGGACGGCCATCATGGTCGCGGACGCGAAAGGTGCCGTGTCTGGTGTCGTGAACCCGGATGCTGCCACTGCTGTCCCGCAGGAGCGTCGGCCATGGGTGCCGGTGTCGTCGGTTGCCGTGACCATCGACCCCGACCACCGGATCTCTCAAGACGCTTCCGGTATGGACCTCATCGATGCGCTCAACGGAAACCCGTCGCCGGTCCACTTGGTCGCCGATGCTGGAGGCACGGTCTACGGTGTGCTCGTCACAGCGGACGTCGAAGCGTCCCTCACTCGGTAGCACGACAACAGCTCGCAGTAGCCGTCAGGAGCGTCTTCACAGTGTCGACGTCACAACCTGCCGACGGCGTGCCCGATGCGACGCAGGACGCCGCCGAGGTTCCGTTGCTCGCCGTTGGCGACCGCGTCCAGCTGAG
Organism: Actinomycetes bacterium; assembly: GCA_036274415.1. Taxonomy (GTDB): domain Bacteria; phylum Actinomycetota; class Actinomycetes; order JAHEKZ01; family JAHEKZ01; genus JAHEKZ01. The sequence continues at coordinate 7,921 of DASUFV010000255.1, read as the reverse complement.
CGACACCAAGGGGCGGTTGCACACCGTCACCCTCGAGCCGGGAAAGCAGTTCCACACTCACAAAGGCGCCATTTCTCACGATGACCTGATCGGACAGCCCGAGGGCGGTGTCGTCACATCGACCGGGGGAGTCGCCTACCTCGCTCTCCGGCCGCTCCTGTCCGACTTCGTCCTCTCGATGCCGCGCGGAGCGGCCGTGGTCTATCCGAAGGACGCAGCGCAGATCGTCGGTTCAGCTGACATTCATCCGGGTGCACGTGTTCTCGAGGCCGGAGTCGGTTCCGGGGCGCTCACTTGCTCCCTGCTGAGAGCGGTCGGTCCGGCCGGATCTGTGCACTCCTATGAACGCCGCGCTGACTTTGCCGAAGTCGCACGACAGAACGTCACGACCTTCTTCGGTGAGCTGCCACCTCAGTGGGAGCTCACGGTCGGCGACCTGCAAACCGCCATCAGGCCTGAGCCGGTCGACCGCGTGGTGCTCGACATGCTGGCCCCCTGGGAGTGCGTCGAGGCGGTCGCTGGTGCGCTGCGACCGGGCGGGGTGATCTGCGCCTACGTCGCCACCACCACGCAGCTGTCCTCCATCGTCGAGGCGTTGCGGAGTCACGGGGGCTTCACCGAGCCGACCGCGAGCGAGACCTTGGTGCGCACCTGGCATGTTCAAGGGCTCGCCGTCCGACCTGATCACCGCATGGTCGGGCACACCGGATTCCTTGTCACGAGCCGCCGCCTGGCCCCTGGGGTGAAGGCACCACAGCGGCGCCGGCGCCCTGCGAAGGGCTTCGAATCCGAGGCCACTTCCGCAGCTACTACGCAGAGTGATCATTCCGACACGCCGGGAGAAGTCCAGGAGGAGGCTCGACCTGCCGAGGGTTAGGGTCGAAGACGTCCTCACAGGACGCAGCTGGACGGAGGTGCGCCATGCCGCACGACGGACCTGGGACCCGCGCGAGCGGACCGGACATCAGCGACCTCCGCCGTGAGCTTGCGGCCCTTCAGGAGCGCAACACACGGCTGACGGCGACGCTGCATGAAGCCCGCGCCCAGATCGTTGCGATGAAAGAAGAGATCGACCGGCTGGCACAGCCACCCGCCGGGTACGGCCTCTTCCTCGAGGCATTCGACGACGGCACCGTCGACGTCTTCACCGGTGGCCGCAAGCTGCGAGTGGCCGTGAGCCCGGACGTCGACCGCGACGAACTGCAGCGTGGCCGCGAAGTCATGCTGAACGAAGCGATGAACGTCGTCCGTGTCATGGGCTTTGAGCAGGTCGGCGAAGTCGTGATGTTCAAGGAGCTGCTTGCTGACGGCCGTCGCGCGCTGGTGATCGGGCACACCGACGAAGAGCGCATCGTCCGACTCGCCGAGACTCTCATCGACGTGCAGATCAGGGCCGGCGACTCACTCATGCTCGAGCCGCGCTCGGGCTACGTCTTCGAGAAGATTCCGAAGGCCGAGGTCGAAGAACTCGTCCTCGAAGAGGTTCCCGACATCGATTACGAGAGCATCGGTGGGCTGAGCAACCAGATCGAGATGATCCGCGATGCCGTCGAGCTTCCGTACGTCCACCAGGACTTGTTCCGCGAGCACGACCTGCGTCCGCCCAAGGGCATCTTGCTCTACGGGCCTCCAGGGTGCGGCAAGACGCTGATCGCCAAAGCAGTGGCGAACTCCCTGGCCAAGAAGGTCGCCGAGGTCACCGGACGCCCCGAGGGCAAGTCGTTCTTCCTGAACATCAAGGGTCCCGAGCTGCTCAACAAGTACGTCGGAGAGACCGAGCGCCACATCCGGCTCGTGTTCCAGCGTGCTCGCGAAAAGGCCGGCGAAGGCGTTCCGGTCATCGTGTTCTTCGACGAGATGGACTCGTTGTTCCGCACTCGCGGTTCAGGCGTGAGCTCGGACGTGGAGAACACGATCGTCCCGCAGCTGCTGAGCGAGATCGATGGCGTCGAGGGCCTCGAGAACGTCATCGTGATCGGCGCGTCCAACCGCGAGGACATGATCGACCCCGCGATCCTGCGGCCTGGTCGACTCGACGTGAAGATAAAGATCGAGCGACCAGACGCTGAGGCCGCGCGCGACATCTTCAGCAAGTACCTGCGGGCAGACCTGCCGCTTCACCCCGACGACCTCGCCGAGCACGGCGGCGATCGCACCGCAACCGCTGCTGCGATGATCCAGCGCGCCGTAGAGCGCATGTACGCCGAGTCCGAGGACAACCGGTTCCTCGAGGTCACGTACGCCAACGGCGACAAGGAGATCTTGTACTTCCGCGACTTCAACTCTGGCGCGATGATCGAGAACATCGTGGCCCGAGCGAAGAAGTACGCCATCAAGGACTTCCTAGAACTGGGCACGAAGGGCATCAGGGTTCAACACCTGCTGACCGCATGCGTCGACGAGTTCAAAGAGAACGAAGACCTGCCGAACACCACGAACCCCGACGACTGGGCGCGGATCAGCGGCAAGAAGGGCGAGCGGATCGTCTTCATCAGGACCCTGGTCCAAGGAAAGCAGGGAACCGAGGCAGGACGCTCGATCGAGTCGGTCGCCAACACCGGTCAGTACCTCTAGCCGGCGCTCAAGGCGCCTACCCTGTGATCGTGGCGACCACACGGGTCATGGGCATCGAAACCGAGTACGGCATTGCCGTGCCCGGAGACCCGCACGTCAACCCGGTGCTCATCTCGTCGCAGATCGTCAACGGGTACGCGACAGGTGAACCTGGTTTGTCGCACGCTCGGTGGGACTACGAAGAAGAGAATCCACTTCGTGACGCACGTGGGTTCACGATGGCACGCGAAGTTGCGGATGCGAGTCAGCTGACCGACGACGACGTCGGGCTCGCCAACGTCATCTTGACGAACGGTGCTCGGCTCTATGTCGACCACGCGCACCCCGAGTACTCGAGCCCCGAAGTGACGACGCCACGTGACGTGCTCCTGTGGGACAAGGCCGGCGAACGCGTCATGGCCGTGGCGGCCGTGCGAGCCGCGCAGATCCCTGGTGCGTTGCGCATCAACCTCTACAAGAACAACACCGACAACAAAGGCGCGTCGTACGGCACGCACGAGAACTACCTGATGAAGCGGTCGACGCCGTTCCCTGAGATCGTTCGCCACCTCACCCCGTTCTTCGTCTCGCGCCAGATCATCTGCGGGCAGGGACGCGTCGGTCTCGGCCAGCAAGGCAACGAGCCCGGATTCCAGATCAGCCAGCGCGCGGACTTCTTCGAAGTCGAGGTAGGCCTCGAGACCACGCTCAAGCGCCCGATCATCAACACCCGCGACGAGCCTCACGCGGACGCTGACAAGTACCGACGACTCCACGTGATCGTGGGGGATGCCAACCTCGCCGAGGTGGCCGGGCTGCTGAAAGTCGGCACCACGTCGCTGGTGCTGTCGATGATCGAAGAAGGGTTCCTCGCCGACGACTGGTCGATCCTCCGCCCGGTGCAGGAGCTGCACGACGTCTCACACGACCCCAGCTTGACTCACACCATCGAGCTGCGCGACGGGCGTTCGGTGACCGCGCTCGAGCTGCAGCGCGAGTACTGCGATCAAGCCCACAAGTTCGTCGAAGACCGATTCGGCAGTGATGCCGACGACCACACGACCGAGATTCTCAGCCGCTGGGTTCAGGTGCTCGACGACCTGCACGACGACCCCAACCGGTTGGTCGGCCAGCTCGACTGGGTGGCCAAGCGCCAGATTCTCGAGGGCTACCGCTCGCGCGACGGGTTGGACTGGTCGGATGCGCGACTGCAGCTGGTCGACCTGCAGTACTCCGATGTGCGTCCGGACAAGGGTCTGTACCACCGGCTCGTTGCGTCGGGTCGTATGGAGCGAATCGTGACCGATGCCGATGCGGACGCCGCAGTGCACACTCCACCGGAGGACACGAGGGCGTGGTTCCGCGGGGAATGTGTACGTCGATACGGAAGCCACGTCGCCGCCGCGTCCTGGGACTCGGTGATCTTCGACGTGCCCGGACGCGTGTCGTTGCAGCGAGTGCCGATGCTGGAGCCGCTGAGGGGCACCAAGCACCACGTCGGAGAGCTGCTCGATCGCTGCGAGACCGCCTCCGAACTGGTCGACGCCCTTGCCGGCTGACCGGACTCCTTTCCTGACGCGGCTGACCCCCTGATGGCCGCTCCACCGCCAAGAAGTGCAATTGAAGGGTGTCGTGCGCTGGAGGTTCAGTGCACGGCCAGCTGAGTCGATCCGACTAGTGTCGGGTTTGAGGAAAGGTGGGGCTGATGAGTTCACAGGAGACCGGCGGCCAAAAGCACGCCGATCGCAAAGCCGACGAGGTCGAAGACGCTCCTGTCGAGACCTCGGACGTCGCTGAGCGACATGAGGCACTGAGCGAAGACGTCGACGCGATCCTCGACGAGATCGACGAAGTGCTCGAAGAGAACGCCGAGGAGTTCGTTCGAGCATTCGTTCAGAAGGGCGGGGAGTGAGCCTGTGACGTCCGCTCAGGTGCCCGCACTCCCTGGGGGCGCGCTTCCGGCTGCCTTTCTACGAACCGGAAGTGCGTCGTTCTCTGACTTCCTGGCCGACCATGCGCCCACACTGCTTCCTGGTGCGCATTCACACACTCTCAGTGGCGTCGAGCTCGACGCCCCGCATGGAACGACCATCGTCTCGCTTGCTTACGACGGCGGCGTCGTCATGGCCGGTGATCGTCGAGCCACGATGGGAAACATCATCGCCCAACGTGACATCGAGAAGGTGTACCCGGCCGACGAGTACAGCGCCGTGGGAATCGCGGGAACGGCTGGGTTGGCGATCGAGCTCGTGAGGTTGCTCCAGGTCGAGCTGGAGCACTACGAGAAGATCGAAGGCACGACGCTGTCACTGACCGGTAAGGCGAACCGGCTCGCCACGATGATCAGGGGCAACCTGGGCATGGCCATGCAGGGGCTCGCCGTCGTGCCGCTCTTCGCGGGTTACGACTTCGAGACCTCAGCCGGCCGGATCTTCAGCTATGACGTCACGGGTGGCAGGTACGAGGAGCACTCGTTCCATGCGGTGGGCTCTGGCGGGTTCTTCGCGCGGGGCTCGTTGAAGAAGCTCTACCGCGACAACATGAGCGAGTCGGACGCGGTGCTGGCAGCAGCGCAGGCGCTGTACGACGCAGCTGATGACGACTCCGCGACCGGCGGACCTGACTTGATGCGTGGTATCTACCCGGTCGTGTCGGTCGTGTCAGCCGACGGCTACCGGCGTCTTCCTGACGACGAGGTCGGCGCAGTGGTCGACCAACTCGTCGCAGCTCGCAATCAGCGACCGGACGGTCCGGCCGCGTCACTCACGTAACACCGCGGTCCCGACCACTGTCGGCAGCCTGAGAGGACTTGCCCGTGTCCGTCCCGTTCTACGTCTCGCCCGAACAGATCATCAAGGACAAGGCGGACTACGCCCGTAAGGGCATCGCGCGCGGAAGGTCGGTCGTCGTCCTCCAGTACCACGACGGAATCGTGTTCGTTGCCGAGAACCCGTCGCGGGCCTTGCACAAGGTGAGCGAGATCTACGACCGGATCGCTTTTGGCGCCGCAGGTAAGTACAACGAGTTCGAGAATCTCCGGGTGGCAGGTATTCGGCTCGCCGATCTACGCGGTTACTCGTTCGACCGACGTGACGTCACCGTCCGCAACCTGGCGAACGCCTACGCGCAGACCTTGGGCACGATCTTCACCGAGACCAACAAGCCCTACGAGGTCGAGATCGTCGTGGCTGAGGTCGGCGAAGAGCCTGAGGGCGACCAGATGTATCGGCTCACGTTTGACGGCTCGGTCTACGACGAGCACGGCTACGTGGTGATGGGCGGCTCAGCAGAGGCCATCAGCAGCTTCCTCGAGAACCGTTACGAGCACGACCTGGACCTCTCTGGCGCGGTCCGCGTAGCCGTTGACGGGCTTGCCAGTGACAACGGCAATTCCGGTGGTGAGGATCCTCGTCAGCTCACGCCGGCGTCCCTCGAGGTCGCCGTGCTCGACCGCACTCGAACGCAGTCGCGCAAGTTCAAGCGGCTGTCCGGAGAACGTCTCACCGAGCTGCTTTCGGGCTCAGGCGGATAGTCATGGACCGGCGGATCTTCGGCATCGAGACCGAGTACGGCGTGACGTGCACGTTCCGCGGTCAGCGCCGACTGTCGCCGGACGAGGTGGCGCGCTACCTGTTTCGCCGGGTGGTCTCATGGGGCCGAAGCAGCAACGTGTTCCTGCGCAACGGGGCGCGGCTCTACCTCGACGTGGGATCGCACCCTGAGTACGCGACCCCCGAGTGTGACTCGCTGGTCGAGCTGATCTCCCACGACCGTGCCGGCGAGCGGATCCTCGAAGGTCTGCTGATCGACGCCGAACGGCGACTGCACGAAGAGGGCATCGCCGGTGACGTCTATCTGTTCAAGAACAACACCGACTCCGCGGGCAACTCCTATGGGTGCCACGAGAACTATCTGGTCTCGCGGCAGGGTGAGTTCGGCAAGGTGGCCGACATCCTGATCCCGTTCCTCGTGACGCGTCAGCTCATCGCCGGTGCCGGCAAGGTGTTGCAGACCCCCAGAGGATCGGTCTTCTGCCTGAGTCAGCGGGCAGAGCACATCTGGGAGGGCGTCTCGTCGGCCACAACGCGCTCGCGTCCCATCATCAACACTCGCGACGAACCGCACGCCGACGCCGAGAAGTTCCGTCGACTTCACGTCATCGTCGGTGATTCCAACCTCGCGCAGCCGACAACGCTGTTGAAGGTCGGCGCGACTGACCTGGTGTTGCGCATGGTGGAGAGCGGTGTCGTTCTGCGCGACCTGTCTTTGGAGAACCCGATTCGGGCGATCCGCGAGATCAGTCACGACCCAACTGGACGCCGGCTTGTCCGACTGGTCAACGGCCGCGAGCTGTCTGCGCTGCAGATTCAGTCCGAGTACTACGAGAAGGCTCGGGCGTTCGTCGACCGACGGGGAATCAAAGACCCTGTGACGGAGCGAGTGCTGGACCTATGGCAACGCGTGTTGGCCGCCGTCGAGTCCGGCGACTTGGCAACGGTCGGTCGTGAGATCGACTGGGTGGCCAAGTACCAGATGATCGAGCGCTACCGCGTCAAGCACGACGTGTCACTGGGGTCTGCCCGAGTGGCACAGCTCGACCTGGCGTACCACGACATCCGACGCGACCGCGGGCTCTTCTTCTTGATGGAGCGACGCGGGCTGATCGACCGAGTGGTCACCGAGCTGAGCACATTCGAGGCCAAGGGCAAACCGCCACAGACGACGCGAGCGCGCCTGCGCGGAGCGTTCATCCGACGGGCGCAAGAGAAACGCCGTGACTTCACCGTCGACTGGGTGCATCTCAAGCTGAATGACCAGGCGCAGCGCACCGTCCTGTGCAAAGACCCGTTCAAGGCTTTCGACGATCGAGTCGACCGCCTGATCGAGAGCATGTAGCTGCAGCCGCTGGCGTGGCGGAACCGGACGCGGTAGGGCGCCGTCTACCCTGGAGACTGCCGCCGCGACCGTGCGGAAGCTTCCCCTCTCAAGGAGTTCTGTGTCTTCCCGTACCAGCCGCGTCGTCGCGGCCGTTGCCACTGCGCTTGCCCTCACCGTCGCTGTAGCCGCGTGTGGGGACGACCCCGAGACCACGCCGGCCGCATCCACCTCCACCTCGCCGAGCACGAGCTCAGAGTCGCCCAGCCCGTCGACCACGAAGAGCACGAGTGGCGAGCAGGGTGCGCTCCCCACGGTCGACGGAGACTTCGGGGAGACTCCCACGGTCGACGTGCCCGACTCCGACCCACCGAGCGACTTGGTCGTGAAGGTGCTCAGCGAGGGTGACGGCCCTGACGTCGAGTCCGGCGAGCTCATCGTCGTGGACTACCTCGGCGTCCGCTGGGACGACGGTGCGCTGTTCGACTCTTCC
>DASUFV010000254.1:0-16804 GCA_036274415.1 Actinomycetes bacterium | reverse complement strand
CACCATCGTTCGTTCCTCGTCGGCCAATGCCTTGAGCCGTTCGCGGCGTTGCCCGGTCTTCCGTGGCAAGAAACCTTCGAAGCAGAATCGGTCGACGGGGAGCCCAGACAGCGCCACGGCCGCCACGACCGCAGACGGACCAGGCACCGTCGTGACCCGGATGCCTGCCGCCAGACATGCGTCGACAAGGCGGAAACCCGGATCACTCACCGACGGCATCCCCGCGTCGGTGACCAGGACCACGACCTCCCCAGACCTGATGCGGTCAACCAGATCAGCCGTGCGCGTGCCCTCGTTGTGCTCGTGATACGACACGACTCGTCCGCGCAGGTCGACGTCGAGTCGTGCTGCCAGATGCCGCAGACGGCGAGTGTCCTCGGCCGCAACCACGTCGGCGTTCGCCAGCGCTTGGCGTAGCCGCGGGGACGCGTCCTCGACGTTGCCAATCGGTGTCGCGGCAAGGACGAGGTAGCCAGACTCCGACTCACCCGACGCGTGCACGTGCCTGATCCTGTCAGGCCAGGACTTACCATGCCCAGGTGACGGTGACCGATGAGACGCTGCCTGGCGGCGTCCGACCACCGGTCACCGAGTCCGCTGAGTTGACCGCACACCGCGAGCGCATTCGGCGCCGGCTCATTCCTGCAGCTCCGACTGACCGACTTGCCGGATGGCTGGGCGCTCTCGCAGTCACCGCGCTGGCCGCTTTCTTGCGCCTTTGGAACCTCGACGAACCCAAGGCCTTCGTCTTCGACGAGACGTATTACGCCAAGGACGCGTGGGGGCTGCTGAACTACGGGTACGAGCAGGACTACGTATCGAAGGCCGACGAGCAGATCCTCCGCGGCAACACGGACGTCTTCTCCGACACTGCCTCGTACGTCGTTCACCCTCCCCTGGGCAAATGGATCATCGCCAGCGGCGAACAGCTCTTCGGCCTCAACCCATTCGGATGGCGGATCGCCGTCGCCATCCTGGGGACGCTGAGCGTTCTGCTGTTGGCCCGGCTGGTGCGAAGGGTCACCGGATCAACTGTCCTGGGAACGATCGCCGGATTCCTGCTCGCCATTGACGGCCTGCACCTGGTGATGAGCCGCACAGCGCTGCTCGACCTTCCGCTCTCGTTCTTCCTGTTGCTCGCGTTCGGTGCCCTCGTGCTCGACCGAGAGCAAGGACGCCAAAGAGCTGCCGATCGGCTGGAACAGTTCGAGGTGTCGAGCCTCGGCCCCGGATTGGGGTTCCGACCGTGGCGACTTGTTGCTGGCCTGCTACTCGGCTTGGCGCTGGCAACGAAGTGGAACGCCATCTTCTTCATCGCCGCATTCGGGCTGCTGACCGTTTGGTGGGACGTCTCGGCGCGACGCGTTGCCGGGGCGCGCAGCCCCTGGCTGGGCGCATTGGCGAAGGACGCGTTGCCAGCGTTCCTCACTATCGTCCCCATCGCCATCGTGACCTACGTCGTGACGTGGTCCGGCTGGATCTTCTCCTCGGACAGCACCAAACCTTCGCAAGCGGGCGGCTTCTACCGGTCGTGGGGTGCGGAGAACCCGTCGACGTACTTCGCGTGGGTACCCGACTGGTTGCGTTCGCTGTGGCACTACCACTCTGAGGCCTGGCGATTTCACACCGGTCTGACCGATGACCACTCCTACCAGTCCCACCCCTGGAGCTGGTTGGTACAGGGAAGACCGGTCTCCTTCTATTACGAGGAGTACGGACGCGGTGAGCTCGGTTGCCACGTCGACAAGTGCGCCCGCGAGGTACTCGGCGTCGGCAACCCCGTGATCTGGTGGAGCGCCGCTGCGGCAATCGTGGTGATGGTGTGGCTCGTTCTCAGCAAGCGCGACTGGCGGGCTGGTGCTGTACTCGCATCGTTGGCGGCTGGATGGCTTCCCTGGTTCTGGTACGCCGATCACGAGGGCCGGACGATGTTCTCGTTCTACGCGGTGTCGTTCCTCCCGTTCCTCATCATGGCGATCACGATCTGTCTCGGATTCGTGCTCGGTCCGAGTCACGCCTCACCGACGAGACGAACGGTCGGCGCGACGGCTGTAGGTGCCTACCTTTTGCTGGCAGCACTTGCGTCGGCTGCGCTCCTGCCGCTGTGGTGGGCGGAGGTCATCCCCTACCAGGAGTGGCTCGACCGCTTGTTCGGACTGCGTTCGTGGGTGTGACCCCTTGGCCCACTAGCGGCTCCCACCCGCCTAGGCTCGTGGGCGTGAGGAAGACCGCCCTGCTCAGACGTCTTGCCGTGTCCGCAGCAACTGCATCCGTCGCCGTCGGAGCCCTCGCGACTGCCGCGACGCCGGCTTCCGCGCACAGTGAGCTCATCGGGTCGACGCCGTCGGCTGGCGAGACGCTCGCCAAGGCGCCGTCTCGAGTGGAACTCGTGTTCAACGAGCCGGTGCAGCAGGAGGGCGGCACCATCTCGGTGTCGGTGCGTGACACCGTCGTGAGCGACGACAGCACCTTCAGCGTCAACGGCACCGATGCGTCCGTTCAACTCCGTGCGGGCGGGGATGGCGCGCAGGCCGGGAGATACACCGTCGACTACCGGATCGTCTCAGAGGACGGTCACGTCATCAGCGACAGCTACGCGTTCCAGGTTCGTGGCGGATCGATCGCTCAGGCGTCGGACGAACCCACCGCAGACACCACGCCGCTGTCCACGGACGACTCTGACGAGCCAGAGGAGTCATCCGCGTCGGTGGTTTGGGTGCTCGGTGCCGGCGCCATCGGGCTGGCACTCGTCGCGGCTCTGATCGCCGTGGCGACGCGAGGACGGCGTGGTCGCTCGAGCTGATCTCGACACTCGCGGTCGGGCCCTCAGCCTGATCGCGTCCGGGCTCGGCCTGTGTGGCGTGGTCGGCCTGGTAGTAGCGATGGTGGTCGGAGGCGACCTCCCCTCGTCCGAGGTCAGTGACATTCCCGAGGCGTCGGCGGCCGTCCAGTGGGTGCTCCCGATCGCGCGTACCGCAGCCGATCTCTGCGCGGCCGCCGCAGTCGGTCTGCTGCTCGCGGCCGCGGCGCTGCTTCCTTCATCGCGTGACCTGTTGGCCACCGCTCCAGCTCGAGCTGCGCGTTTGGCCACGTGGTTCGCATGGTCGGTAGCCGTTTTCGCACTGATCGTGCTGGTGCTGTCATACGCCGAAACGTTCGCGACAACGGTCGGGGATGCGCTTGACGTGACCCAGCTGCTGAGTTACGTCGGCCAGTCCGAGCAGGGAGCGGCATGGCTCGTCACCGCGTCGCTTGCTGCGTTCGCTGGCGTCGCAGCACGGGAGGCCGAGCGGCCGCTCGGGGCGTGGACCGCGCTGGCGCTCGCGGTCGCTGCGACACTGCCGCCTGCGGTGACAGGGCATGCGGCGTCGGCCGGCGACCACGACCTCGCCACGTCCTCGCTCGTGGTGCATGTGGTCTGCGTCGCGCTGTGGGTCGGCGGACTTCTGGCGCTGCTCTGGTACGCGAAGACCGATGGACGCCACATTGCGTTGGCCTCGCGAAGGTTCAGCGCACTTGCGCTGTGGGTCTTCGTCGGTGTGGGTGTAAGCGGCGTCGTCAATGCGTGGATACGCCTCGGCGACTTCGAGAACCTGTTCACATCGAGGTATGGCGCTGTCGTTCTCATCAAGATGTTCGCGTTCGTTGCTCTGGGAATGCTGGGTTGGGCGCATCGGCGTCACACGCTGCCGCAGATCGAGGCCGAGCGACCCAGAGCGTTCACTCGCCTGGCCTCGGTCGAGGGAGCGATCATGGCCGCGACGATCGGCGTGGCGGTCGGGCTTGGCAGCACCGCGCCGCCTCCGTCGGGCGCCACGACGGCTCCTTCTCCGGCAGAGGTGCTACTCGGGTTCCCCATGCCGCCGCGTCCGACGGCGAGCGCCGTCCTCACCGACTGGCGCTTGGATCTGCTCGTCCTGACGGTGCTGGCGTTCGCCGCGGTGACCTACGCATGGGCCGTTGTTCGGCTTAGTCGTCGGGGTGATCGCTGGCCGGTCGGTCGCACGATCGCTTGGTACGCCGGACTGGCCGTGATCACCTTCGGGACGCTGTCGGGTTTGGCGGTGTATGGACGCACAGCGTTCAGCTTGCACATGTCGCAGCACATGGTGCTGAGCATGATCGCCCCGCTGCTGCTCGTACTAGGCGCGCCCATCACGTTGGCGCTTCGAGCGCTGCCTGCCGCTCGCGCCGATCAGCCTTCAGGGCCGCGGGAATGGTTGCTCGCCGCGCTGCACAGCCCGGTCGCGAAGGTCCTGACACATCCGGTCACTGCGTTCATCCTGTTCGTGACGGCGCCGTACATGGTCTACTTCAGCGGCCTCTACGAGACCGCGATGCGCCTCCATTGGGCGCACGAGTTGATGCACGTCCACTTCGTGCTCGTCGGGTACTTGTTCTTCGAGTCACTGATTGGAACCGATCCGATCCCTTATCGCGCCCCCTACCCGATCCGGCTGGTGACGTTGTTCGCGTCGTTGGCGGTGCACGCCTTCTTCGCCGTGGCGCTGATCAGCAGCGACACGGTGATCGCAGCGTCCTACTTCGACACGCTGGCGCGTCCGTGGTGGACCGATCTATTGGAGGACCAGACCAAGGGCGCATCTTTCGCATGGGCGATCGGTGAGCTTCCCGGCATCATCGCGCTCGTCGTGCTGCTGTTCCAGTGGTCACGTGAGGACGACCGACGCGCCAGGCAAAGCGATCGCCGGGCCGAGCGCGATGGGGACGCCGAGCTGGCGGCGTACAACCGGATGCTGGCATCCCGCCGCCAAGGGAAGGACGGCGGAGCTACTTAGACCACGTCGGTCAGCCGACCGCGACGCGCGAGACGCCGATCCCGCCTGGGGTGTCTGCTCCGTAGCGCTCGATCTCTTTGTCGAGGTCGAGCGGGCGAAGTCGTGAGCGACCGGCGAGCACGTCGTCGTTCAGTCGATCGGCGGGGACGAGCCATGACACTTCGAACTCGATGCCGTCGGGGTCCTGCGCGTACAACGCCTTCGTCGTCGAGTGGTCGGTGGCGCCGACCAGTGCACCCATCTTCTGCAGGCGTTCGGCGATCTCGGCCAGATCCGCGAGAGTGTCGACTTCCCAGGCCAGGTGGTAGAGCCCCACCGTGCCGCGTCCGGCAGGCGACGGGCCGGCCTGCGCCCCGATCGAGAAGAGGCCGAGGTCGTGGTCGTTAGTCGAGCCCGGAGCGCGCATGAAGACCGCGCCAGGCATCTCCGCGAGATCGTTGAGCGGGACGAAACCGAGCGCCTCGGCGTAGAACGCCGCACTACGTTGGGCGTCACGGACGTACAGGACGGCGTGGTTCAGGCGATGGACGGACATCGGGCACCTCTCTGTGCCGAAATGGTTCAGGTGCTTTCTCCAACATACATGAACGTTCAACTATTCCGCTAGGATAGGGAGCATGGACACGACGACGCGGACCGCCCCGACCGAGCAGGACGCTCGTTGGCTGACCGAGCACGAGCAGACCACATGGCGCTCATTCCTTGCGATGCAGCGGCTGATCAGGGACACCCTCGAGCGCCAGCTGCAGCGCGACGCGGCCATGCCCATGACGTACTACATCATCTTGGCCATGTTGTCCGAGGCGCCGCAACGGACGCTGCGGATGAGCGAGCTGGCTGTGATCGCCGGAACGTCCCAGAGCCAGCTGTCACACGCCGCCAGCCGACTTGAGGAGTCCGGCTGGATCACCCGCCGACGCTGCGAGGACGACAAACGGGGATACCTCGCCACCTTGACCGACGAGGGTTTCGATGTGCTCCGCAAAGCCGCGCCCAGCCACGTCGAGAGTGTGCGCTCGGTGCTCTTCGACGCGATTTCGCCGCAACAGGTCGACCAGCTGCGTGACATCTGCGAGGCGGTCCTGACGCACAGTTGCGGCGAAGAGTCACCCATGAGGTACATCGTCGGTTGAACAACGCTCGCCGCATCGCTCGCGAAATTGCCGACCGAATCACCGAGTCGCTCAAGCCCTACCGATCACCGGAGCGGGCCGAGCGCGAACAGCAGTACCTCAAGAGTGATCTCACCTTCCTGGGTGCGACCCTGCCCGACATTCGGCGCGTCACCAAGAGCGCCTGTGGCAGGGCGAAGCTTGATCGAGCCACGGCCACCGCACTGGCTGAACAGCTGTGGCGCAAGCCGATCTTCGAGTACCGCATGGCAGCGGTCATCGTGCTCGAGCGTCATGCGGCAGTACTGGCGCCCGAGGATCTCCCACTGACCGAGCGACTCATCCGTGACTCGCGCACCTGGGCATTGGTCGACGGCCTTGCTGCGAACGTCGTGGGCGACCTGGTCGGGCGTCACGGTCTCCGCCGCGAGATGGACCGCTGGGCGCGCGACCCCGACTTCTGGGTGCGCCGTTCCTCACTCCTTGCGGAGATGAAGCCGCTCAAGCAGGGCGCGTCCTTCGAACCGTTCGCTGCCAGGGCTGACGCATTGCTCGACGAGAAGGAGTTCTTCATCCGCAAGGCGATCGGTTGGGTCCTGCGCGAGACCTCCAAGACCCGCCCTGACGAGGTCTACGAGTGGATCGCTCCACGCACTGATCGCGCATCAGGCGTGACGATGAGGGAAACCGTCAAGTACCTGGACGCCGAACGCGCCGAACGCTTGATGCAGGCATATCGGGAACGTCGTCCGACGAGGTAGTTCGCAGAACTTCGTTGGTGTTCGCATGCGTTCGTTGGGTGGAGCTGAGGGGATTTGAACCCCTGACCCCCTCGTTGCGAACGAGGTGCGCTACCGGACTGCGCCACAGCCCCGCGGAGCTCTGCGACTCGATGCTGCTCGTTACCGCTCGAGACTGCTCGAGACTGCTCGGCCCCTTGGACCGCACGAGGATAGCAACGGCCCGAAGAGTGTCCGAATCCGCAGAACCTCAGTCGCCGACCGCTCGCCGCTTCTGCTCGTCTGCGTCAGCGCTGTCCGCCCCGTCGGAACTGCTGGGGGCGACCTCCTGGTCGAGCAGCGCGTCCAGCTCTTCCTCGGCGACCTGAGCAGCGAGCAGATCCTCCTCGGCCAGCCCGTCGTCGAGTAGCCGACCCGACGTCCATGCACCGGGTGTGGTGAGGTCGATGACCTTGATCGGCCGGACCGCCTTCGGCGCGGTGACGTATGTCGGCAGCGGCAGCGGATTCGGACGCCAGGCGTCGTCGTCATCTGACATCGAAGACTCGGACGCAGCGGTCTCGGACGCAGCGGTCTCGGACGCGGCAGTGTCGGTGACAGCGGTTTCGCCCTTGCGCTCGACGACGACGGCGCGTGATGGGCCTTGCACCACCCCGGTTTCGCTTGTCGACTCCGGCACGTCCGTCATGCCGGTCGACCTCGACACCGACTCTGCGTCGTGCCGCCTGCTCGACGCGGTTTCCTCGACGTCCGCCGAGGCGGTGCGACGTGACGGCTGCGTTGCGACGTCGCCGCGCGATCGCATCCGCTGACGCAGGTGCTTCTGCTTGGCCTGTATCCGCAAGTGAACGACGAACGCGCAGAGCAGCGCAGCGAACGGAATGACGGTCCACCACGGCAGTGGCGTTCCGACGGCGACCACAGCGACCACGAACGCAAGGCCACTCAGCACCCCGAGCGTTCGTGCGCGACGTTGGGCGAGGGTAAGCGGCGGACGCTGTGGCTGCCGGCGCCGGTCCTTGGGCCGGCTCTTCGCCCGGTCTTTCGGTCGAGCCTTCGCAGTCACGCGGGTCGCCGCGGTGCGTCGGGCCGGCCGAACAGCCTCGCGCTGTGGGGCGCGCTCGACCCGGGGTTCAGCGTGCTCACCGACCTGGGTGTCGCCGGAGTCCTCGGAACGACCGGAACCAGCATCCTTGCGAGAGAGGACACGCATGGCCTGGCCGAAACGCTCGGCGGAGCGGTTCTCGGTGGCAGCGTCGTGGTTGCGGAGCCACATCGGAATGAGAACGGCGGCCCACAAGATCGCGATGGCTGCGTAGATCAGGCCGCTTCCACTCACGGGACATCACGGTACGTGCGCCCTCGTTCACATTCCGGTAAGGCGTCCGGTGTGTCGCTGGCATGACGCCGGCTCCATCGCCCCTGTCACAGACGACCGGAGCGTGGCGCCGGTCGGGTGCGATGCCACCGCTCGAGGACGCCTTCCGGGACGTCGCCGGCCACCATCACGTAGATCAGGTGGTCTCGCCACTCACCGTCGATGTGAAGGAAGGCCGATCGCTCGCCCTCGAACCGGAAGCCGAGCTTCTCGGCCACCCGGCGGCTCGGCGCGTTCTCCGGGCGCATGGCGATCTCCAGCCGGTGCAAACGCAGCGCTCCGAAGGCGTGATCAGCCGCCAACGCCACAGCCGTGGGGATGATGCCGCGGCCGGCGTACTCCTGACCTATCCAGTAGCCGATGTGGGCCCCTCGCAACGCGCCGTACTGCACGTTTCCGAGCGTGAGCTGACCGACCAGCCCCCCGTCATACGTGACGACGAACGGGAGCACCCGACCCCGACGCGCTTCACGGCGCAAGGCGGAGACCATCGCGTGAAAACGCATGGGTTGCTGATGTGGCACCGGGGAGGTCGCTTCCCAGGGACGCAACCAGTCCGCACTGTCGGCACGGATGCGACGCCAGCGCGTCGCGTCTCGGTGACTGATCGGCCGGAGTCCGACTCGACCGTCTTCGAGTGTTGCCGGCCAGCCGCGAGTCAGTGGTCACCGCCCGCGAGCTGGTCGCGCATGTGCGCGAGCAACGGTCCTACTACCGCGACGCCGTCACGAGCACCACCCACCGAGCCGGGAAGGTTGATGATCATCGTCCGCCCGACAGATCCCGCGACGCCGCGCGACAGCGACGCTGACGCGATACCCCCGTCGACTCCGGCAGAACGAATCGCTTCGGCGACGCCGGGCACCTCTCGTTCGATCACCTGCCGCGTGGCTTCCGGCGTGCGGTCATCGGGAGCCAAGCCGGTGCCCCCGGTCGTCAGCACCGCGTCGACGCCGGACGCCGCGGCGTCCCGCAGGCGGCGCGCCAGCTGCTCCTCGTCGTCAGACACGACCTCCACGGTTGCGTCGCTTATCCCCCAGAGGGAGAGCGCCTCGACGACGGCTGGACCCGACCGGTCCTCGTACTTCCCGGACGCCGCGCGGGTCGACACCGTGAGCACCAGCACGCGAAGTGGCTCGGGTGATGAGTCGTCGCGAACGTCAGCCACGTCGCCAGTCACCTGTCTTGCCGCCGGTCTTCGTCTCGACCTGAACGTCAGTGATCGTGGCCGCTGGGTCAACTGCCTTCACCATGTCGATCAGGGCAAGCCCCGCGACGGTGACGCACGTCAACGCCTCCATCTCTACGCCGGTGCGATCAGCGGTGCGCACTGTGGCGTTGATGGCGATGTGGTCGTCATTCACCTCGAGGTCGACGTCCACGCCGTGGATCGCGATGGGGTGGCACAGGGGAACGAGGTCTGGTGTGCGCTTCGCGGCCTGGATACCGGCAATTCGCGCGACCGCCAGCGCATCGCCTTTGGGCACTCCAGGGCCGCGCAAGAGATCGATCACTTCGCGCGAGACCACCACGCGGCCGCTCGCGGTTGCAGTTCGCGCCGTCACGTCTTTACCGCTCACGTCAACCATGCGGGCAGCACCACGTTCGTCGAGGTGCGAGAGTTCGGGGCCGGGGTCGGACATGACCTCAGCCCGCGCGACGCTCGAGCATCACGACGGTCACAGCGTCTCCCGATGAGACATGCGTGACGTCTTCGTCGATGACGATCAGACTGTTGGCCCTGGCCAGGCCCGCCATCAGGTGCGAGCCGGGGCCGCCGACCGGTTCGACCACGTAGCGCCCCTCTTCGACGCCGAGCTCACCCCGCAGGAACTGTCGCTTCCCTGCGGGTGACTGCACCGACTGCTTCAGCACCGCGCGTACCGACGGTCGCTGCAGGGGCTCGAGTGCCTGCATGCGACGCAGCACCGGTCGCACAAACATCTCGAACGAGACGAAGGCCGACACGGGGTTGCCGGGCAGCGTGAAGATCGGCGTCTTGTCGGGCCCGATCCGCCCGAATCCTTGCGGCATACCCGGCTGCATCGCGACTTTGTCGAAGGTGACCTTGCCCATGCGGCCGAGCGCTTCCTTCACGACGTCGTAGGCGCCCACACTCACACCTCCGGTCGTGATGACCAGGTCGGCGCGAATCAGCTGATCCTCGATGGTCGTGATGAGCTGCTTGGGCTCGTCCGGCACGAAACCAACGCGATATGCGGTAGCGCCCGACGCGGTGGCGGC
Source organism: Actinomycetes bacterium (assembly GCA_036274415.1). GTDB lineage: Bacteria > Actinomycetota > Actinomycetes > JAHEKZ01 > JAHEKZ01 > JAHEKZ01. Next base: position 6,531 of record DASUFV010000254.1, on the reverse strand, counting down.
GGCCGCGAGCATGAAGCTGTTCGAGTCGGGAATCTTGCCACCAGCGATCGGGTCGCCTGGCTCGACCAGCTCACTACCGGTCGACATCACGACCACGCGTGGGCGCGGTCGCACCAGCACGCGTCCGCGACCCACCGCGGCAAGCAGCGCCAGCTGGGCCGGGCCGAGTCGCGTGCCAGCGGGCAGTACGAGGTCTCCGGTCTTCGCATCCTCACCTTGCGTGCGCACGAACGCACCGACCTGAGGTGCGCGCGTGATGGAGACCTGCACGATGTCGCCGTCGGTCCACTCGATGGGCACGACGGCGTCCGCACCTGCGGGCATGGGGCCGCCGGTCATGATGCGCGCGCACTGCCCTGGCGACACCGCTAGGGCACCGGAGTAGCCGGCGGGGATGTCACCAACCACGGGCAGCGAGACCGGGGACGCTTCGGACGCACCGACGACGTCCTGGGACCGCACGGCGTACCCGTCCATCGAGGAGTTCGTGAACGGCGGGAGGTCCCACCCAGCCTTGACGTCCTCGCTCAGCGTGCACCCGTGGGCGTCCAAGAGGCGCAGCTCGAGTGGTGACAGGGTGTCGATGCCCGAGAGGCAGTCAGCGAGGTGTTCGTCGACCGACTTCATGACGTCGCCGCGCGGTGTTCGTCGACGAACTCGCCCAGCCACTTCAAGAACTCAGGACCGAGGTCTTCGCGCTCGCTGGCCAGTCGCACGATCGCCTTCAAGTAGTCGGCTCGGTCACCGGTGTCATAGCGCCGGCCCCGGAACACGACACCGTGCACGGTGCCACCGCGGTCTGCGGGCATCGATGCCAGTGTCTGCAGTGCGTCGGTGAGCTGGATCTCGTCGCCTCGACCGGGCGGCGTCTCACGTAACACGTCGAAGACCGCTGGGTTCAGCACGTAACGGCCGATCACCGCCAGGTTGCTCGGCGCCTCATCAGCCGGCGGCTTCTCGACCAGACCGTCGACCCGCATGACGTCCGTTTCGTCCGTCGGGGTCACGGCGGCGCACCCGTAGAGGTGTATCTGCTCCGGCGGCACTTCCATCAGTGCCACGACGCTGCCGCTGCGTTGCGTCTGAACGTCGATCATCTGCTGCAGCAGGTGGTCGCGTTCGTCGATCAGGTCGTCGCCCAGCAGCACTGCGAACGACTGGTCGCCGACGTGCTGCGCTGCCACCAGCACCGCATGGCCGAGCCCGCGCGGGTCGCCCTGTCGCACGTAATGGATCTCGCCGAGGCCCGTGGACTCCTGCACGCGCTGGAGCCGGTCGAGGTCGCCCTTCTTCTGCAGGGCTTCCTCGAGCTCGATGTTGCGGTCGAAGTGGTCTTCGAGCGGCCGCTTGTTGCGACCGGTGACCATCAGCACGTCGGTCAGCCCGGCGGCCACCGCCTCCTCCACCACGTATTGGATGGCGGGCTTGTCGACCACCGGCAGCATTTCCTTGGGCGTTGCCTTGGTCGCAGGAAGGAACCGGGTACCAAGACCCGCGACGGGGATCACAGCCTTCGTCGGGCGGTTCATGCCCCGAATCTAGCGGTCGGCTGCCGGTGCGGTGCCCACGGACATCGTCCACCTGTCCCGTCCGGAGTTCTTCGCCCGGTACAGCGCACGGTCGGCCTCCTGTAAGAGGTCTCTGGAAGTCGTGCCGCTCTCCGGATACACCGCTCCGCCGATGGACACCGTGACGGTGAGGTCGACGTCGTCGTCCTCGGACGTGAACGGCACCGAGCGGATTGCAGTGCAGATGCGCTCGGCCAGGTTCTCGGCGCCTTGGGCGGTGGTCTCAGGCAGGACCACGACGAACTCCTCGCCCCCGTACCTAGCCAGGGTGTCCACCTCGCGGATCTCTGCCTGCACCCGCCTCGCGAACTCACGCAGCACCGCGTCACCGCGCTGGTGCCCGTACGTGTCGTTGACCCGCTTGAAGTGGTCCAGGTCGAGCATCAGGACCGAGAGGGAACGGTCGAACCGGTTGGCACGCTCGACCTCTCGGTTGAGGGACGTCATGAGGTAGCGGTAGTTCCACACGCCGGTGAGTGGGTCGATCGTCGACGCGCGCGTTGCCTCGTCGTGCAGCAGCACGTTCTCCACGGCGATGGACGCCGGACCGGCCAGCGCGTGAAGCCCGGACTCCCCCGCCGCGTCGAATCCGGTTGGCTGTAGCGGAGCGAACAACGCGATGACGCCGAAGACGTGCGGTGGACGCCGCAAGGGAACGGCGACGACCTGGCCGGACTGCGGCTCGTTGGGGGCCGGCGTCAGCTCTGGCGTCGACCCGATCTCGCCACGGACGCTGAGTCCGGACGCTGCTACCGACCCGAGCAGTCCCTCACCGGCCACCACGGCGTCCGGTACCGCCAAGCCCCTGACCCGCATGCCGTGTTCGGCGTGCACGGTCAATCCTCCGTGCTCATCGCCGAGCAGCACGATGCCCGCTTGCGCTCCCACACTGGTCATCGCGGTCTCGAGCACAACAGGCACCAACGTGTCCAGGTCCAGCGTTGCCGACAGCGCGTCGCCGAGACGGTCGTAGTTGGCTTTCAGCGCGTCGCGGCTGCCTTCGAGCTCGGTGACGTACGTCAGCAGCTCGTCGGTCATGTGGTTGAACGCGCGAGCGAGGCGGCCGACCTCGTCCGACCGGCGAACCGCGATCGACTTGCTCAAGTCACCGGATGCGACCGCCTCCGCAGCCTCGGTCACCTCTTCCAGCGGGTTCGTCAGGTCGCGGGCAATCGCGACTGCGGCGACAACCGCCACGACGACGGCAACCAGGGCCACGATGAACACGGTCTGCACGAGCAGGCCGCTGTCCGGCGACGGCACCGCCACGACTACATCGAACGGCATACCGGGCCCAGCCGGCGTGATCGCCGCCGTGGCGCCGTCGGCGGAGACAATGCTTCCGTCAGCAGACGATTGCGTCACCAGCTCCGGTAGCGCAGACAGGTTCACGTCGGGGTCCGACGACGTGGCGACGACGTTGTCACCCGACAAGAGCACGACGTCACCAGCGAACCCGAGTCGGGAACGGAGTGAGTCGAGGTACTGCGTGTCGATCGTCTGCGCCGTTCGCACGGCCGAGACATCGGGTGGCTCGTCGATCACCACACGCTGATCGGACGTGAGCGCAGGGCCGCCCGATTCCCCCACCCGACAGTCCGGCCACGGTGACGCGACGACGTTCTGTGGCATGTCACCTGCGCTGGCGATCGTGTTGCCCCGGTTGGTGACGACGGACACCCAATCGACCAGGCCGTCCTGCACGACGGTGCGGGTCGCTGCGGACGGTGTCTCGCTGCCGAGCATGCGTCCCGCGACAACCGCTGCAGTTGCCACTCGGTCGCACTGTTGGGCGAGCTCGTCGTTGATGCCAGCCCGCGCTGCGCCGACCACTCCGTCAGCACGGTCGGCGGCCGCTCGTGGGACGGCGTAGAGCACCAGGACGCCCGCCGCGACGAGCGGCGCAATCACCAAAGCGACCAGCACAAGCGCCAGCCGGGTTCGAAGCGTCATCGGTCCTCCGCTTTCATCATCGGCGCCCCCCGTGACCGATGAATAGGTCCATGATGGTCCGGTGACCCATTTGGAGCAGCCCAATCGGAGTGGCCCGGTCGCCGCGTCCGATGCGACCTCAGACCAGCAAAAAGCCCACAAAAAGGCCCTTAGGGCGACGATTCGGAGCGCGCGCGACCGGCGTCCGGAGGCCGAGCGAACCGAGTTCGCCACCCGTTTGGCCCAATGGACACCCCCTGAGGGCACATCACGGGTGAGCTGCTTCGTAGGGGTCGGCAGCGAGCCAGACACCCTCCCGCTGATCCACCGGCTGCACGAACGGGGCATCGAGGTGCTGCTGCCGATCACGCTGAAGGACTTCTCGCTGGACTGGGCCCTCTACAGCGGCGACGACGACTTGGTCGACGCGGGATTCGGCCTGAAAGAGCCGGCCGGGCCACGGCTTGGAGCCGACGCGATCGGTACCGCAGAGGTGGTGCTCATCCCCGCCCTGGCGATCGACGCAGATGGACGCCGGCTCGGCCAGGGTGCCGGGTGCTACGACCGGGCACTGCCTCACGTGCCGGCCGACGTTCCCGTCCTGGGGGTCGTGTACGACGACGAGCGACTTCTCGAGCCACTCCCGGAGGAGCCACACGACCGACGCGTCGACGGAGTGATCCCTTAGTTGGTGGAGGGATTCCCTAATCAGGGTGAAGCTGCAAGGTGTCGACTGCGGACGCCGCTACAGCGTCCGGCGTGAACTCCCATGAGTAGGTCTCACCGGACGCCCACGCCTCCACCTGGTCGGTGTAGTGCGGGTTGAACACGTGACCGCTCTGACCCGTGAGCTGCACCCATCGCGAGGCGTCGACGTTGCTGAGGTCGACGACCATGCGCATCGACGGCACCCAGTCCACTCCGTATCCCTCGTACGGCAACCAGCCTGTGGCGTTGACGATGCCTTCACCGCCGGCGGTCTCGTACGGTCCGCGGTTGAAGAGAGCCTCCAGCGGTGCGATACCGCTCGTTCCCAGCGTCGGGTGCGTGAGCTCCAGCTGGTGCAGGTCGCCCCAACGCCACTGGCTCGGGTCGTCGCCGAGCTCGTCGCTCAGCTCCTCCGTCGCCGCATTCATCGCGCGCGACAACACCTGGTCGCGTAGTTCGTACTCCTCGCTGGTGTCTCGGTTGTCCCACCACTCGCCGAAGTCGTTGTTGAACAGCTTGGACATCACGGCGAACCACCGCTCTCCCCCGTCAGGCCGGAGGTCACCAGTGAGCTCGTCCTCGTACGTCTCCGCGAGAACGTGTCGCCACACCGCGTTGTAGTACGCCGCAGGGGCGGAGTCGACGTCTTGCTGATAGTCCCAGTCCTCGAGCATCGCCCTGGCGCGGATCGTCTCGTCGGTCAGCAGTTCGTCCTGCAGGTCGAAGAGCTCGGCGATGAACTCAGGAGCGAACTCGTTGCGGTTGTCCATCAGCAAGTCGGCCGCGGACTCAGGCGTGAGGGGTGGCGACTGCTCGATGAGGTCAATCAATCGTTGGCTGCGGTATCCGTACCCCCAGTCCGTCGTCAGGACTCTGGGGTAGTTCTCGACCACCGCCTGGTTGGCAGTCACGATGAACTGCTCGGGAGGGTCGTAAACCCACGGCAACTGACTGAACGGTATGTACCCCTGCCACGCATTGGAACTGTCCCACCCGTTCACCGGGAATGAGCCGTCGTTTGCACCCGAGCGGACGGGAACCTTGCCCGGCATCTGGTAGCCGATGTGGCCCTCGGTGTCCGCGTACAGCATGTTCTGGCTCGGCACCTCGAACAGCACAGCAGCGGCGCGGAACTCCTCGAAGTTCGTCGCGCGATTGAGCGCGAGGATGGCGTCCGCCGTCGTGGTTGGCGTCAAAGCCGTCCACTGCAACGCCACTGCCACGTCGTTGGCCTGGCCCGGAAGGCTCGTGATGTCGAACGAATTGTCGATCATCTGCTGTTGAAGGTCGTCAACGTCAGAGAGGATCGGCCCCCACGACGTCGCGCGAATCGTGACTTCGACCGGGTCACCACCGGCCACCTCGATCACCTCGGTGTGCACGTCGAGCGGCTCGAGGCGGCCGTCTCGCACGTAACGGTCGCCATTGAGGGCTTCGTATGCGAGGTCACTGACGTCCGCTCCGTTGTTGGTGAAGCCCCACGCAATGTGGTCGTTGTGCCCGATGATGACGCCAGGTACACCGGCGAACGTGAATCCGCCGACGTCGAATGGACACGCTTCATTGGTCACGTCGCACTGCAGGTTCATCTGGTACCAGATCCCGGGCAGGCTTGGCGCAAGGTGAGGGTCGTTCGCGAGTAAGGCACCGCCGGACGCCGTGCGGGATCCGGTTGCGACGAACGAGTTCGAGCCAACGCCTGGCCCAAAGGCACCGAGCCACGCGTCGAGTCGCTCTGCACCGGTGCGCGCCTCGTCGAGCAGCTGCGGCAACACAGGAGGTGCGGCTTGGCGTGCTGCCCGCGGGCCCTGGCTCCGGCGATTCATCTCCGTCGGGCTGACACCCGGAATGACTCCCTCTGGCTGCCAGCGGCCGTCGACCACTGCGCCGCCGGAAAGGATTGGCGCGTGATCCTCGAACGGGTACGGCGGATACAGCTCACTCAAACGTCCAGGAACCTCGGGCTCGAGGACGGCGCGTGCGGTCTCGTCCTCGACGTTGGCTCGCAGATCCCACGCCATCGCCTTGAGCCAGGCAACCGAGTCGGCCGGCGTCCACTGCTCGATCTCGTAGTCACGCGCGGACACGGCGAGCGCGGCGTATTCCAAGCTCGCCTGGGTCGGTGACCGGTCCTCGAGGTAGGCATTCACACCGTCGGCGTAGGCCTGCAACGCATCCCGCGTCGGCGGCGACAGCAACCCCACCTCCTCTTCAGCGATCCGGCGCCACCCCAGGGTCCGGACGAACTCGTCGGTCTCGACCTGCGTCTCGCCGAACATCTCCGAGAGCCGTCCTGCGGTGATGTGGCGTCGGACGTCCATCT
>DASUFV010000253.1:0-3958 GCA_036274415.1 Actinomycetes bacterium | reverse complement strand
TGGGCGGCCACATGTTCAGCCTCTACAACAAGTCCGAGCTGCACAGCTTCGGCGAGATCGTGCAGCCCTGGCGGTTCTGGTGGCAGACCCGGCTCGACGGCTACAACGAGTGGGACTTCGCGGCCCGCAACCTGCGGTCGTCACGCTGGCTCCACAAGCGTGCGGACGTCGACTTCAACGGCTGGTTCATGTGCCTGATCCCGCGCCAGGTGCTGGAGCGGGTGGGGCTCTCGCTGCCGCTCTTCCTCAAGTGGGACGACAGCGAGTTCGGGCTGCGCGCGAAGGAGTCGGGATTCCCGACCGTGTCGTTCCCAGGGGCTGCCGTCTGGCACATCCCGTGGACCGACAAGAACGACGGGCTCGACTGGCAGTCCTACTTCCACCAGCGCAACCGCTTCATCGCCGCGCTGCTCCACTCGCCGTACCCGCGGGGCGGCCGGATGGTCCGCGAGTCGCTCAACCACCAGATCAAGCATCTGGTCTCGATGCAGTACGCCACGGTCGAGCTGCGCCACCAGGCGCTGGTCGACGTGCTCGAGGGTCCGTACGCGCTCCACGAGAAGCTGCCGACCCGGCTGGCCGAGGTCAACGCGATGGCCAAGCAGCACACCGACATGCAGCTGCACATCGATCGTGACGAGCTGCCGCCGGTACGCCGCAAGAAGCCGCCGCGCAAGGGCCGCGTGACCTACGAGATCCCGGGACGCCTCGCCCTTCTCGTGAGCGCCGGTCTCGCACCGCTGCGGCAGCTGCGAGGGGTGCGCCCGATGTCGCAGGAGTTCCCCGAGGTGGAGCTCACCGCGATGGATGCGGCCTGGTACCGCCTGGCGAGCTTCGACTCGGCCGTGGTGTCGATGAACGACGGCACGTCGGCCGCGCTCTACCGCCGTGACCCGGAGCGGTTCCGCGACCTGATGCGCAAGACCATCGAGATCCACGAGCGCTTCCGGCGGGAGTGGCCACGGCTTGCCCAGGAGTACCGCGCGGCCCTGCCCGACATCACGTCCCCCGAAGCGTGGGAGCAGACGTTGCGACCCTGGACCGAAACCGAGGAGTGAGCGACCACATGAGTGCCTCCGTGGCACCGGCGGGCAAGCGCCGCGTCGATGCCCCGCTGCGGCCGCCGTGGTCGCAGCAGGGCCTCATCGAGGTGTTCCGTCACCGCTACATCCTCACCCTGCTGGTACGCCGCGAGATCGCCGCGCGCTACCAGGGCTCGGTGCTCGGGCTGCTCTGGTCCTACGTCAACCCGTTGTCGCAGTTCCTCATCTACTACTTCGTGATGGGGATCCTCTTCGGGCGGGCCCAGCGCACCGAGGACTTCGCGATCCACGTCTTCTGCGGCCTGATCGTCGTGCACTTCTTCGTGGAGACGATGAACGCCGGCACCCGGTCGATCGTCCGCAACAAGTCGTTGGTGCAGAAGATGGCGGTGCCCCGGGAGATGTTCCCGGTTGCCTCGATGCTGGTGTCGCTGTTCCACGTGGTCCCGCAGGTGCTGATCCTGCTCGTCGCCACCCTGATCGCCGGCTGGCAGCCCGACCCGCTGGGTCTGATCTACGGCGTCCTCGGGTTGCTGATCGCCATGATCCTCGGCACCGCGATGGCGCTGATGTTCAGTGCCGCCAACGTCTTCTTGCGCGACATCTCGAACGCCGTGAGCATCCTGAGCAACTTCGTCCGGTTCGGCGTCCCGATGATGTACCCCTATGCGTTGGTCGCCGAGCGCTTCCGCGGGCACACCGACCTCTACCTGCTGAACCCGATGACCCAGGCGGTGCTGTGCTTCCAGCGCGCGTTCTGGGTCGGCGCCACCGAGGATCCTGCCCGCACCGCGGCCATCGACCTCCCTCCCGACTTCTTCTACCTGACGGTCCGGGCGCTGGTGATCAGCGTCGCCGTCCTGATCTTCGCGCAGTCGACGTTCACGCGCCTCGAGCGCCGAATCCCGGAGCGTCTCCTGTGAAGGGTCGCAAGTCCGACAACCGGTCGATCGTGGTCCGCCACGTGTCCAAGACGTTCACCCTGCGCTACCACCGGACGCTGAAGCAGATGTCGGTCGCGATGATGCGGCAACAGGAGCTCTCCGACTCGTTCCTTGCTGTCGACGACGTGTCGTTCACGGTGCAGCAGGGCGAGTCGATCGGGCTGATGGGCCTGAACGGGTCGGGCAAGAGCACGCTGCTGAAGATGATCAACGGGATCATGCGTCCCGACTCGGGCAGGGTGCTCACGCGCGGCCGCACGGCGGGGCTGATCGCCACCGGCGCCGGCTTCCACGCGCAGCTGTCCGGCCGCGACAACGTCTACCTGAATGCCGCCATCCTGGGCATGACCGAGGCCGAGACGCGGCGCAAGTTCGACGACATCGTCGAGTTCGCCGACATCGGCAAGTTCCTGGACTCGCCCGTCGGCCACTACTCCTCCGGCATGTTCGCCCGGCTCGGATTCGCGGTCGCCATCCACGTCGACGCCGACATCTTCTTGGCCGACGAGGTGCTCGCCGTCGGCGACCGGCCGTTCAAGAAGAAGTGCCTGGCCAAGATGCAGGAGATTCGCGACGGCGGCACCACCCTGTTCTACGTGAGCCACTCAGCGGGCAGCGTCCGCAAGATGTGCGACCGCGTTCTCGTCCTCGAGAAGGGCCGCCTGATGTTCGACGGCGGCGTCGACGAGGGCATCAAGTTCCTCCACTACGACGACGACAAGGACAGCGCCCTCGACACAGAGGACGAGCTCGACGAAGAGATGGGAGCGGACATCTGACCGCGCAGTCGAGCGCGAGGAACGAGCGCTCGACGTGGGCGCGGGCAGGTTGAGCAAGCGCGCGACTGAGGGACGAAGTCGCGTCCGCGCGTCGAAACCCGGTGACGGCGCCTGGGGCCTCGCCCTGGTCTCGACAAGCTCGACCGACGGAAGGCTCGACCCAGCGGGCTACTGGACGAGGAGGCAGAAGGGGTGGCCCGCAGGGTCGCGCATCACGAAGAGCGGCTCGCCGTCGTCGGCGCTGCGGTCGTACAGCAGCGAGGCACCGAGCTCTTCGGCACGACTGCGATGACGGCGGAGCTCCTCGACCGACGGAACCTTGAAGTCCATGTGCATCTGCATGGGCACGCGCTCCGACGGCCAGGTCGGGGGAGTGGTGTCGAGCTTCTGCTGGACGGTCACCACCCGGTTGCCGTCGTCGTCGAGCAGGACCAGCCAGTCGGCGTCGTCCGGGTTTCCGTCGGTGGGTGGCTCCTCGCCCTCCCGGTAGTGGAGCCCCAGGAGCTCGCGGTAGAACTCCGCCAGCCCTCGGCAGTCCGCCGCGTCGATCGCCGTGTGCAGGAGGACCGGGTAGTCGCGCATGGGGCTCACTCTCGCCGAGACCATGGACGATCTCGGAGTTCTGGGCGTGTCGACTGGAAATTACAGTTTTGTAGTTACTCAGAACTTCTTCCCGGTTTCTGTGACTGGTGTGAAACTTGCTGCTCGTGTGACTCCTTCCCCCACACATCTGGAGCATCGCGTGACCCCGAACCGCAGCCGTTTCGTCACGGCGTGCCAGCAGCTGCTGGCGCTCGGCGTGGTGCTGGCTGCACTCACTCCGGCGGCGAGCATCGTCACGTTGGACGTCGTCGGCACGGGTCCTGGTGCAGGGGGTGGAGGCGGTCCGGCGATTGCTCGGCCGACGGCCCTGGCGGCGTACACCGCACAGGCCCAGCAGAAGTCGCGGGTGCCCACCACGCCGGTGAAGCCGCACGTCAGGGAGGTGCAGCTGACCGCACCGAGAGGTGCCGCGGGTCAGGGTCTTTCATCGACGTCGGCGCGCGTGAGGCCCCAACGAGGCGGGGCGTCCACACTGACCACGACGCCCCAGACCGTCACCGGATTCGGTGAGGTGGGCGTCACGTGGGCGCACGGCATCCAGGTCCCGGAGGCGGACCTCTCCGTCAGCGCCCGCACGCGCACCGACGGC
>DASUFV010000252.1:0-4547 GCA_036274415.1 Actinomycetes bacterium | reverse complement strand
GCTCGCGGGATCCTGCGCAGTCGCCAACGCCGTGAACCCGGGGATGGCGTGGACGCCCGGCGTGGCGGCGCTGACGCGTGAAGCCGTACCCCATTGGCGTTTCATCTGGCCAATCGTGCGGTGGATTCAGCGCAGAGCGTCCGCGGAGGCGGCAGCGGCAGCTCCCCTGCTGCTCGCGTCCTCACCCGCTCTCGCGCATGTGTCGGGACGTTACTTCGACGGTGTCAAGGAGAAGCGTCTGCCCGGACGTGTGACCGATGCCACGACGCAAGATCGCGCGTGGGCGCTCGGGGAATCGTTGGTGGCACGCGTACTCGCCGCTGACGCGAGAACTACCTGAGAGTGTCTGGACCAAGTTCCTCACGCGACATGGCCGCCGATCCATCTGTGGGACACTACGGTCCGCTAGTCCCGTGATTTCGAAGCTTCTGGTCGCCTGGACACTGGTGGGAGTTTGCGTGGCCGTCCATGCGCCATGCCCGACTTGCAGTCGGCGTTCTACTTCAGCGCCGTGACTTACACGACGACCGGTTATGGCGATCTGGTGCAGCCAAGTGAATTCCGCCTCGCAGGCGGCGTCGAGGCATTGACAGGCATCCTGATGTGCGGGTGGTCCACCGGCTTTTTCTTCGCGATTGTCAGCCGGATGTTCATTTCAACTCCCACCGGAGGACGCACCACGTGAATGCGGTATTCGCGGAGATCCGGCACAACCGTCTCTTGTGGCTGCTTGTGTTCGTTCCCGTGCTCTTCGCTGCGGAAGCGGCCGCCGTTGAATCGCCGACGCTGCTGTTCGTACTGTCCGTACTCGCGATCGTTCCGCTGGCGGCACTGCTCAGCCACGCCACCGAATCGGTTGCCGCGAAGACCGGCGACACCGTTGGTGGACTGCTCAACGCCACCCTCGGCAACCTGACCGAGCTCGTTATCGCCCTGGCGGCGCTCCGCGCCGGGCAATATACGCTCGTGAAAGCCTCAATCGCCGGGGCGATCGTTACCAACACGCTCTTCATGCTGGGCGCGTCGTTCCTTCTTGGCGGGTTGACGCACCACATGCAGGAGTACAACCGCGTCAACGCGCGGTTGCAGGCCAGCCTGCTGTTCCTGGCCACGGTCGCATTGCTCGTGCCCTCGGCGATCAAGGGCGTCGGCGGCGAAGCGGCCGCGGAGTTCACCGGGCGACTGAGCATCGGATTGTCGCTCTTGCTTATCACCGCGTACGCGCTCAGCACGCTCTTCGCGCTCAAGACCCATCCCGAGCTCTTCGCCAGCGCCGAGCACGGCGGAGACGACGGCGAGCACATGCCGATCGGCGTTGCCCTTGTCACGTTGGCTGGCGTGACGGTGCTCGTCGCGTTCGTCAGCGAGGTCTTCGTCGAGTCCGTGCAAGAGGCGGCGACTACCTTCGGGATGACGCCCGCATTCGTCGGATTCATCGTCGTCGCGCTGGTTGGTGCGGCGGCCGAGATGGCGTCGGCGTTCTCGGCCGCGCGGAAGAACCGGCTGGATCTGAGCGTCGGGATCGCGCTCGGGAGCGCGTCCCAGATCGCCCTTTTCGTGGCCCCGGTGCTCGTGCTCCTCAGCTACGTCCTCGGCCCGTCGCCGATGGACCTGCGTTTCTGGCCGGGCGCCGTGGTCATGATGCTTGTCGCAACGCTCACTGCCTCGCTCGTCACCAACGGCGGTCGATCGACGTGGTTCGTCGGAACGCTCGTGCTGATGGTGTATCTGGTGTTCGCGATGACCCTCTACCTGCTGCCACCGTCCGGGCAATAGCCATTTGCCGAAGTGGCAGGTGGAAGAGCAGACGGAGCGTCAATGCGATTTCGATTGCGAGGTGGAGTCTGCTTTTCGCGTGGAGATCGGTCCCTGGTGCTTCGTGCTTGGTTCCTGGTCCGTGCTTGGTTCCTGGTCCGTCCCTGGTCCTGCGTCCATGGTCCGCACGCAGCTAGGGGCAGCGTTGCCACGAGTCGGTGTGGCCTCCCGAGATCACGTCGAGGTTCATCAAGTCCTCGTGCATGCCGAGCACGAACGCCTCACCCTCGCTTGCCGCCGGCTCGGTGACCCGCGTCTCCACTCGAAGCGCATACCCGTCTCTGTCTGGTTCGGCGCTGACGACCGTGTGGCGGTAGGTCTCCGTCCCCGGCGTCATGAACACGAGCACGTCGTCTTCCAGCGTCACCGTCGGACCGTCCCCGCAGTCGACACCGTCCCAATGGTATGAGCCGGCCAATTGCGACACGCCAGAATCGGCCGCGGACGGCTCCTCTGTCGCAGCCGGCTCGTCCCCGCCTCTCGAGGTGAACCATCCGCGCGCCGCCACGACCACCAGAACGACGACCACGACGACCATTGTCAGAACAAGCGGTGTGCGGCTGGCCGCGGCTCGTGCCGGTACGGGAGGCGCGTCCAGCACCGGCGGCGACACGTCCCGCCCGGCGGCGACGATGCGATCGAGCGCGCTCTCGCCGTCGCGTGCGTACTCCACCCACTGCGTGTTGCGCAGGTAGTAGTCGAGCCCGGCCGCCGGCTCGACACCGTCGACACGAATCGGGATGAATGGCTTCTCGTAGTGGCTCGCGAGCTCGAGCTCCCGTTTGAGGGCCTTCGACTGATTGGCTGCGCTCGTCAGCAGCACCACGCACGCGGAGCACGCCTGCATCGCCTCGGTGATGGCGTCGGCGTAGATCGACCGCGGAGGAATGTCGCGCGACGAAACCCAGCACGGCATGCCGTGCGATTCGAGGTACGCCACGATGCGCGCGGCAGCGTCCGCATCGTCGTGCGCGTGGCTGATGAAGAGACGGGCCATACTCCGGACCGCATACTATCCCGAATCAATCGTCAATCGGCAGCGGATCCACGACGCGCGTGATTGACATCGTAACGAGATCACGCTCGTCCCTACCGTCGCGTCTTCCACACTGCTATCCTTGGTTCCTGTCCAGCCACATCAGGAGTCGCATGTGCGTCTAGCCGTTCTTGTCGTCGCCGCTGTCCTCGTGAGCCCCATCCACGGCCAGGAAAAGCCTCAGGAGGCGAAGCCCACTGGTCCAAAACCGAGCCGAGTGGAAATCACACCGCGCACGGTTGAAACGGTGGCAGGCCAGCAACTGACTTTCTCGGCCGCCGGTTACGACGACGCAGGAAACAAGATGGACGCGCAACCTTCGGCGTGGTTCGCGGCGCCCTTCGACCTCGCGTTTGCCGACGACAAGGGCACAGTGACATTCACCGGCGCGGGTGACGTCCGAGTGGGCGCCATCATCAACGGCAAGTCGGGTTTCATCGTTGTCACGGTGAGGCCGCAGGCCGTGGCGCGCGTCACGATCACCAAGCCTCGCGCCGCGCTGGCCGTCGGCACGGGCCTCACGCTGCAAGCGCACGCGGAGATGGCGAACGGCGACCCGCGCACCGACCAGCAGGTGAAGTGGGTTTCGTTGCGTCCCGAGGTCGCCTCTATCGACGAGTCCGGCTTCGTGACCGGTCAGACCGTTGGAACGGCGACGCTCCAGGCATCGGTCGGCGATGTCAAGGCGACGACGTCGATCGACGTCGTCCGGAATCCGGTGCGCGAATTGTCGATTACTCCCAAGACGACCCGCGTGCGAACGGGCGACGTCGTGCACTTCGAAAGCGTTGCGTCGGGTCAGGCGAACGCACGCGTCTCCGCCGCGGCACGCTGGTCCGTCAGCGGGATCGGCGCCACAATCGATGCCGATGGCGGCTTCGTCGCCGAGAAACCGGGTTCCTACGCGGTGACCGCCACGGTCGGAGATCGTTCGGCGGCCGCGACCGTCTCCGTCGTGCCACGTGAGGTGGCCCGTGAACTGGAGGTCGTCGGGCGAACACCTCAGGAGGAATTTCAAGCTGCCGAGCAGTGGATTATTGGAAAGTACGCCTATCTCAGCTCGATCATGGCGGGACGCGTGTGGGTCTACGACATCTCCGATCCCGCGAAGCCGGTCAAAGTCGATTCGGTGTCCTTCGACGCCCGCGTGATCAACGACGTGAGCACGACCGCTGACGGCAAGATCGCCGTCATCACCCGCGAGGGAGCGTCCAATCGAAAGAACGGGATCGTCTTTCTCGACCTTGCCGACCCGGCGCACCCCAAGGTGCTCTCGGAGTACACGGAGACTGTCACGGGTGGTGTGCACAGCGCCTTCATCGACGGTCACTATGTCTACCTCACTGATGATGCGACTGGGTCGCTGCGCGTGATCGACTTTGCCGATCCCGCCAAGCCGAAGGAGGTCGCGCGCTGGCAAACCGAAAATCCGCTCGCGCAGCCGGTCAAGACGGCCGAGGGCGAGACGTTCATCGGCGGACGAATGCTGCACGATGTCCAGGTGGTCGACGGCCTGATCTACATGGGCTACTGGAAAGACGGGCTCGTGATCCTCGACGTGGGGAACGGCATCAAGGGCGGCAGCCCCGAGCATCCGCAATTCGTCAGCCAGCTGCGTTTCAACTACAGCGAGTTGTACGGGCCGGGATGGTTGGCTGGCGCCCACTCGGTCTTCCGCTACAAGAATTACGTCTTT
>DASUFV010000251.1:0-3273 GCA_036274415.1 Actinomycetes bacterium | reverse complement strand
ACGGTACACGGGCAGGCGCAGTACGGCGAACACGAGGATGGCTCACCACGACTTGTGTCGGCCGTGGTGGACCTGACCGACGACGAGATCGACCCGGTGCGAGCTGCGCTCGATGCGGTGTTCGACGCCAATCACGAACGGATCGAAGCGGCAACGTTCGACGCCGCGACCGAGGCATATGCCGTGATGCGGCGACGGGGGTAAACGATGGTTGCAGAACTGATCCGTGTTGGCTCGTATACCGCCCCGTCGCCGGTGACGCTGCCCGACGAACTGCGGGCGCGGCTGCGCGACTACTCACCCCGGACACACCTCGGCGCGATCGTGCGGTCGTGCTTCCGCCACCTGCCCGCCGATCTCGCGGGTGAACTCTTGGACGCGATTTCGTCGGTGGTCGTGCTCGAATCATCGCTCGCGGTTGTGGTATTTCGGCGCTTTGGTGTCAAGGGCGGGCCGATCCTCGCCGTTGAGGACTACGGCATCGTCTCGCGCAAGGTGATCACTGACGCCGGTGTTGGGTTCCTCGTCGATGCCTGGCAAAACAGCGTCGAGATGGAAAACATGAAATATCACGGTCTCGGCACCGGCACCACGGCCGAAGCTGCCGGACAGACGGCGCTCGTGACCGAACTGACGACCGAATACACCGGCAACGTACGGGCGACCGGCTCCACCACCGAGGGTGCATCCGCGAATATCTTCCGTACGGTCGGCACGAACACGCTCGACGGTACGCCAGGGGCAGACGTCGAAGAACACGGCGTCTTCTCGGCGTCGTCGTCGGGAGTGCTCTGGGATCGGTCGCTGACGGGTGGTCAGGCGCTCGTCTCGGGTGACGGGCTGCAAGCGACCTATGACGCGACCTGTAGTTCGGGTGGATAGTCCCGCTGGAGTTTGGAGGTTTCGGCATGAAACGGCTTCTTTTCAGCGCCCTTGCAGCGGTTGGCCTTGCAGTCGGTGGGTTATTTGTCTCCGCACCGAGCGCCGATGCCGCAACGTGGATCTTTCAGTTCTCGTCGGTACAAAACACCGTGACGCAGTTCAGCATCGGCGGCGGGACACAGAGCACGTCGTCAACAAGCACAACGACCAACTGCGCCAACGGCGTCTGCACGACGCAGACCGTCACCCAGAACGTGAGCACGCCCTAGGGGTGAACCAATGGCGAGCGGTGATCCTGTTGTCCAGGTGATCCAGGTTATGCCCCCCGCGACGCTCGGGCCGCAACTCACGGTTCGCGCGGGCGGCTCAACACCGGCTGAGCGGACGCTGTGTTACGGATTCGACACCACAACCGCCGAGTATCTGGACTTCTTGTGCCGGCTGCATGGCTATGACGGCGGCGGACTGACGTTCACCGTCGTCTGGATGGCCGCATCCGCTACGACCAATACGGTGCGCTGGCGGATTGGGATTCGCCGGATTGCCGACGATGCTGAGGATCTCGATACGTCGCACACCTACGACTACAACAGTGTCGATGGCACCGCACCGTCGGCCTCCGGCGAAGTGTCATACGATCAGGTCACCTTCACGGATGGCGCTGACATGGACTCCTGGGCCGACGGCGAGATGGCAATCGTCCGGCTCAACCGCGACACGGCCAACGATAATATGTCCGGTGACGCGCAGCTTCTCGCTATCTCTGGCGCTGAGACGTAAATTATGGCCGTCCGCGTCAACGCCAATGGCGATTACTTAGGCCGGACTGATAAGCCCGGCCTGAACTTTACCGTCGCCGGGTGGTTCCGGTTCAACTCGCTGCCCTCGGGCGGCGTGGTGATGATCGTCTCCAGCGGCAACGGCGGTCTGATCTATACGGTTCGGATCAATGCCTCGTCCCAGTTGGAGATCTTCAAGCATACGGGCAGCGGTGACGTTTCAGACGCCGGGAACACCACTCTCTCAACCGGCCAGTGGTACCACATCGCCCTCACCTCGGGCGGGAACTCGGTCTACCTCGACGGCGTCCTCGACGCTGCTGTGGCCGACGGCAACACCGGCACCGGCGGCACCACGTTCACGCGGATCGGCTCGGACGGCACGACCCATAGCGATTGCGATATCGCCTACATCAAACAATGGAGCGCGTCACTCTCGGCAGCGGAGGTTGCCAACGAGGCCGTCGTCGCGCATCCGGCCCGGCTCTCGAACCTCTGGCACTGGACGCCAATCTTTGAAGGTGCGACGGAGTGTCTGACTGACTGGTCGTACAGCGGTCGGGCGTGGACGGCGAACGGGTCGCTCGATCAGGTCGCGGAAACGCCGCCGGTCACGTTCGACCTCCGTGCCCCTTATGGCGGCGCGTACGCCGCATCAGCGACGGTGTTCGAGGTCGATCTCGGCGGCACCTTGACGTTGGCGGCGTTGCTCATCCAGCAGGCGAACAAGGTCCACGCAGGCTCCCTCACTACGGCGGGGGCGTTCATCCAGCAACCGAGTAAGACGTTTGCCGGGACACTCGCCACGGCAGGCGCTCTGGTCAAAGAGGTACAGACGGCCTACGCGGGCATGCTGGCGACGGCGGGCGTACTGACGCAGCAGGCGAACAAGGCGTTCGCTGGAACGCTGACGACGGCGGGGTCGCTGACCCTCGCCTTCATCGCCTCGGTGCTGCTCGACGGCACGCTGACGCTCGCGGGGGCGTTGCGGCAACAGGTTGGAAAAGGACTCATCGGAATACTGGACACCGTAGGCACGCTGGCGAAGGAAGTGCGACAGACCTACGCCGGGACGCTGGCGATCGAGGGCACCTTGGCGGTCCAGCGGGTGTTCGCGATTGCGCTGGTGGGATCGCTCACACTGGTGGGATCGCTCGTCAAACAAGTGCAGCAGGTCTACGGCGGGACGCTGACGACGATCGGGACGCTGGTGAAGCAGGTCCAGCAGGCATACGCCGGAACCGTAACCACAGCGGGCGACCTCAGCGTGCTGAAGGCGATCGAGATTGCCCTTGTCGGGACGCTGACGACTGCCGGTTCGCTGGTCAAGCAGGTGAACAAGTCGTTCGTTGGCACACTGACGACGAGCGGGGTGCTGGTCAAGCAGGGAACGAAGTTCTTTGTCGGGACACTCGTCACGGCGGGGGCAGCGGTGTTCAGGCGGCTCGTTCCGCCACCGATCAGCATCTCACTCCGTGCGGGCGAGACGGGGACGATCGCGCTCAGGCTTGGGGAGGATGCGAGCGTTTCGCTCCGACCGATTGACTATGACCCGGATGGACTGGGGTTGCTCTACGACGAGGGTGAATACGACGAGGGCGGCTACGACGGG
>DASUFV010000250.1:0-4434 GCA_036274415.1 Actinomycetes bacterium | reverse complement strand
TCGTGACCTGACGTGAAGCTCGAAGGTTCGCTTGACGCCTTCAGCCTTCCGGACGTCTTCCAGCTGCTCAGCCTGACGAAGAAGTCCGGTGGGCTTCACCTGACCAATGGTCAGGCGCAGGGCGTCGTCTTCTTCGCGGACGGCATCGTCACGGGCGCCATCTCCGACCTGGCCAGGCAGTCACTTGCCCGGCGTCTCGTCGGCTTGGGCGCGGTCGACGACGCCGCGCTGCGTCGGGCCGTCGAGCGCTGCACTGCTGAGGGAGCGGGCGTCACGCGGTCGTTGCTCGAGGCAGGTGCGGTCGATCCTGGGCTCGTCCAGCGGCTGGCGCTCGAGCAGGCGGTCGACGCGGTATTCGACTTGCTGCGCTGGCCCAACGGCGATTTCGCCTTCGCGATCGGCGAGGAGAACCCGGACGAGGTGGGCCTTTCCGTCCCGGCCGAGCAGGTCGTGGGCGACGCGGCTGCCCGGCGAGACGCCTGGGAAGCGCTGTCACGCCTCATCCCGAGCCCCGACGTGGTGCTCACCATGCCAGTCGTCGTCCCGGAGGCGGCGTCCATCGCGCCCGACGAGTGGGCGCTGCTGTCGCTGATCGACGGGCAACGCTCAGTGGGCGTCCTGGTCGACGTGTCCGGTGCCGGCCAGTACACCGTCGTCTCGACGCTGGCGACTCTCGTGCAGCGCGGTTTGCTCGTGCTGCGGGACGAGGAGAGTCCTGACCACGCGTCCGTGGTTTGGCGCCGGCAGCAGCTGCTGACCCCGCTCGAGGGGGGTTCAGCGACCGTCGAGGCGGACAACGCCACCGCGGCACCGGAGCAGGCACCTCAGCAACCGATCGTGCCCGGTGCAGCCGTACCGCCCACTGCGGGTGGTCCGATGCCGCCCCAGACCGTGCAGGGCGCGCCCGTTGGTGCGGCTGCACCCGCAGCGAACCAGCCACCTGTGACACCCGCCGCGCCGGCGCCCCAGGCCCCGGAGGCACCTGCGGCTGCGGCCGCGCATGCCGGTGACCCCGGCGTCCTGCCCGGTGCACATGCACCGGCTGGCGTGGTTCCGCCGCGTCCAGAACCGTTCATGCCCAAGCGGGCGGTCGACCACCCGGAGCCTGCAGGTCGGGCTCCCGGGTTCTCCGCTCCGGGCACCACGGCTCCCGCCGCGCCTGCGGCGGGTACGCAGACCGGGGGAGTCGCCAGCACCGGTACCGCCGGTGTTGCGACGGCCGCAGCACCAGCTGGTGAGGCGGCCATCGAACGTGATCCGACAGTCAATCGCAGTCTGATGCTGCGACTCATCGCCGGCGTGCGGGGGCTCTGACATGGCAACCAAGCAGCGACGTCGACACGGCGGTCAAGCGGTCAAGGTGGTCATCACCGGACCGTTTGCCGCTGGTAAGACCACGCTGATCCGCACGATCAGCGAGATCACCGTGCTGTCGACCGAACGTGGCATCAGCGACCACACCAGATCTCGCAAGAACGAGACCACGGTCGCGATGGACTTCGGACGAATCACGATCGACCGCGAGCTCGTGCTGTACCTGTTCGGTACGCCCGGCCAGGAGCGCTTCGACTTCATGTGGGAGATCCTCGGTGAGGGGATGCTCGGCTACGTGCTGCTGCTGGACGCCAACCGTCCCGACTCGCTGTCCGAGGCGGTCGGGATCCTGGACGCGTTCCGTCGCATGGCCCGCGTGCCCTTCGTCGTCGCGCTGAACCGGACGACCGGGGTCGACGAGGTCGAAGAGGCGAGGATCCGTCAGACCCTCGGGGTGGACGCGTCCGTGCCGCTCGTGCCCTGTGATGCGACCGACAAGGAGTCGGTGAAGGCCGTGCTGCTGGCGTTGCTGTACGCGGTTCTCGACGAGGTCGAGACGGCCACGGCTGGCGTCTGACGACGCCTTCCGAGGATGAACCATGCGCTGGCTGTCGCGGCGGTCCACACCGGTGGGACGGCACTCGGTCAGTCCCGCCAGGACCGATCCCACGAGGACGGTTCAGCAGCTCCCGGTCACGCCCGAGCCTGAACCGCCACCACCCTCGGAGAGCGGCGTGTATTTGGGATTTGCCGATGGAGTCGTGCTGCAGCTGTCCGCGTCCGACCCCCGGGCGGCCACGTTCCGCTCACTGGCCCGCGCCCTCACTCAAGGCCACACCTGAGCGGCCGATCTAGAGCAGGACGGAAGGGCGGCGCACGCGTGAAGCAGCTGGGCGACATCCTCTTGCAGGATGGGTTGGTCACCGAGGACCAGCTCTTTGCTGCGTTTCGCGAGCACAAGGAGCAGGGCAAGGCCTTGGGCCGCGTGTTGGTCGACCAAGGCGTCCTCACCGAGTCGCAGCTCGTGGCTGCGCTCGCTCAGCAGATCGGGTTGGAGTTCGTCGACCTGGCCGACTACCCGGTCGACGGCAGCATCGTCGCGCGGGTGTCCGGAGCGATTTGTCGGAAGCACTCCGCGTTGCCACTGCGAATCGACGACGAGGGCAAGCTGCTACTGGCGATGGCCGACCCTGCCAACGTCTTCGCGATCGACGACATCCGGTCGCTCACCGGCATGGACATCCGCCCCGTGGTTGCCACTCGTGCGGACGTCATCGCCGCGATCGACCGGTATTACCGCGCCGACTCCGATCTGGACGACCTGACCCACGTCCTCGAGGACACCGGCGACGAGGACGACCTCGCCAACCTGAAAGAGGTCGTCGAGGACGCCCCGATCGTCAAGTTCGTCAACCTGCTCATCACTCAGGGCATCCAGGACCGCGCGTCCGACATCCACCTGGAGCCGACCGAGCAGGCGCTCATCGTCCGCTACCGGATCGACGGCGTGCTGCACGAAGTGATGAAGTCACCCAAGAACATCCAGTCCGGCGTCATCAGCCGGCTGAAAATCATGTCGGACATCAACATCGCTGAACGGCGTATTCCGCAGGACGGCCGGCTGTCGGTCAACCACCAGGGCAAGAAGATTGACCTCCGCGTGGCAACCCTGCCCACTGTCTGGGGCGAGAAGGTCGTCATGCGTGTGCTCGACAACTCCACCGCGCGCATGGAGCTGTCGGACCTCGGCTTCTCCGACCACAACTACGAGACGTTCTCGCAGAGCTTCATCAAGCCCTACGGGATGATCCTGGTGACCGGGCCGACCGGCTCGGGAAAGTCGACGACGCTGTACGCGACGCTGAACCAGATCGCACGCCCCGAGGTCAACGTCATCACCGTCGAAGACCCGGTGGAGTACCGGCTGCCGGGCATCAACCAGGTGCAGACCAACGTCAAGGCGGGCCTCACGTTCGCTGCCGCGCTGCGCTCAATCCTGCGATGCGACCCCGACATCGTCCTCATCGGTGAGATTCGTGACCACGAGACGGCACAGATCGCCGTGGAGGCGGCCCTGACGGGTCACCTCGTCCTCTCGACGCTGCACACCAACGACGCGCCGTCCGCGGTCACCCGGCTCACCGAGATGGGCCTCGAGCCCTTCCTGGTCGGCTCCGCGCTCGACTGCGTGCTCGCCCAGCGGCTCGCTCGACGCCTCTGCAGCAAGTGCAAGGAGCCGTACGAGCCGACACCCGAGGCACTCTTGCAAGCCCGCTTTCCCTGGGAAGAGGGCATGGCTCTGCCAACCCTCTACCGGGCCGCCGGCTGCTCCGCCTGCTCGAAGACGGGTTACAAGGGCCGTCTGGCGCTCCACGAGGTGATGGCCGTGAGCGAGTCGATCGAGCGGCTCGCCGTTGAGCGGGCTTCATCCGCCGAAATCACCGAGACAGCCGTCAACGAGGGCATGCGCACCCTGCGGACCGACGGGATGCTCAAGGTGGCCGACGGGATCACCACGATCGACGAGATTCTGCGCGTCGTTGTCTGATCTCCGTCGGGATCGCGCCGCTCGGGTCTGATCGAGCCCATTGGGTTGCCCCTTCGGGCTAGTTCTCCGGTAGTCGGCTCAAGGGGTGAGTCCCAACGACCGAAAGACGCCTACAGGGGTACCACCACGAGGTGGTGCCTGTGGTGTGACGCCAAGGAGGCAGTTCGTCGTGGAGACCACTGAGTTCAGCGGTGCGCCCGAGGGAGACGACAGGCGCCCGGACGGCGCAGACACCGGGGCTGGCTTCGGGTTCTTCTCTGCCGGCGAGGCCGCGCCGGCGCCAACCGTTACCGACGAGGCGTCGGTGAATGAGGAGTCTCCGGCCGATCAGCTCCTCGTCGAGGCCGCTCTTGAGCCTGCTTCCGAGCCGGCTGTAGAGCCGGAAGCACCTGCAGCCTTCGACCCGGGCACGCTGGACGGCGGTTCGTTGCTTGCTCCCGAGGCGGCGCCGCCTGCGGAGGCCACAGCTGGTCTTCCCATGTCTCTCGCTATCGCGGCCGAAGAAGCCGCCACCGTCGACGTGGACGCCGAGCCCGAGGCGCCACCGAGTTTCGACTACCAGGCCTTCCACG